>CBDUUF010000287.1:0-3093 GCA_965370375.1 uncultured Desulfuromonadaceae bacterium | reverse complement strand
TTTATTTGTCTTCAATTCAACCTGATAGGCTTCCAGATTTGGTTGGGCATCGGCATAGGTGCGTGACACTTCCTCAATCAGACTTGTCTGGGTGAAGGCTGAGACGGGTACAAGAAGCAACAAAAGGGTGATAGCGAGAGCCGGGTAGCGCATGGTCTCCTCCAAATAAATCGAGCTGTAAAGGTAATTAACTTTACATTATAGCGTAATTGACTAATACAAAAAAGTGTAAAGATGTCCCGCTCTTTGTCCTGTTCTGCTACACTTAAAACCGCTTATGATTCGTTCTTTGGCGGACCTATGGACTCACTGACTAAACAGACATATCCGACCCTGCCCGGGGTCTACTTGATGCGTGATGCTGCCGGACTGGTGCTGTATGTCGGCAAAGCGAAAAATCTGCGCAAGCGCTTGCGCAGCTACTTCTCAGCCGGTGGTGACGGCCGGGCCCATATCCGTTTTTTGATGGAGAAGGTCACGCAGATTGAAACCATCGTCACCGACACGGAAAAAGAAGCGCTGTTGCTTGAGAACACCCTGATCAAACAGCATCATCCACGTTACAATATCGATCTGCGCGATGATAAGACTTACGTTTCGGTGCGGATTGACCCGCAAGAAGAATTTCCCGCCTTCAAAATCGTGCGCCAGGTCCGTAAGGATGGGGCTCGCTACTTCGGGCCGTATGCTTCGGCCGGTGCCATTCGCCAAACCTTGAAAGAGATTTATCGGATCTTCCCTTTGCGGCATCATCGCCTGTCGACCTGCCGGAGTCGAGGTCGGCCTTGTCTCTACTATCAGATCGGCCAGTGCAGTGGACCGTGTCATGGACTGATAAGCAAGGTCGATTATGCCAAACTGGTCGACGGAGTGATCAGCTTGCTCGAGGGCCGTGAGGAGGAAGTTAGAGTGTTGCTGACGGCGCGCATGCAGCAGGCCGCGGAGCAGATGCGCTTCGAAGAGGCTGCGCGGTTGCGCGATCAGATGGCGGCTCTGCAAAAGAGCGTTGAAAAGCAGAAGGTCTCTGCCAGTGATGGTGGTGATCAGGATGTGTTCGGTCTGCACCGCGAAGGCGGTGAGGTCGAGGTTGCCTTGTTGTTTATCCGTCGGGGCAAGCTGATCGGGCGGCAGACTTTCGCCCTGGAATGGCGGCTGGATGAAGACGCTCTGCTGGCCAACCTGTTGCAACAGTACTACGCTCGGCAGACCATCATCCCGGACGAGGTGCTGTTGCCGTTCGGAGCTGCCGACCCGGAGGTGCTGGCTGATTGGCTGAGTGAACAACGCGGGCGCAAGGTGCAGCTGTTGGTGCCGCAGCGCGGTGACCGGGTGCGGCTGGTCGAGCTGGCCAATCGTAATGCCCGTGAATCATTTGTTCAGCGCGGCAGTCGCCGTGAGGCGCAGCAGAAGCTGCTGCATGAGTTGCAGGAGCGGTTGCACCTGACCCGCCTGCCGCAGCGGATAGAGTGCTTTGATATCTCACATATTCAGGGGACGCAGATGGTCGGCAGCATGGCCGTGGTCGTCGATGGCGAGCCGGCATCCAGACACTACCGTCACTACAAGATCAAAACGGTGGCCGGCAATGACGATTTTGCTTCGCTGGCCGAGGTGTTGCAACGGCGGCTGCAGCGTGGTCGCAAAGAGGATGATCTGCCCGACTGTATCCTGGTCGATGGCGGCAAGGGGCAGCTTTCATCGGTCGGCCTGATCCTGGAAGAGCTCGAGCTTACGCAGCGTATTGATCTGGTGGCGATCGCCAAGAGCCGGGTCAAGGCGAATGTGCGCGGTAAGGCGGTCGAGCGGAGCGAAGAGCGGTTTTTCCGTCCGGGAAGAATGAATCCGATCCTGCTGCGCCGCGGCTCGTCGGCGCTGTTTTTGCTCGAACGGTTGCGCGACGAAGCGCATCGCTTCGCTATCACCCATCACCGCAAACTGCGCAAGCAGGCGACCCTGCGCTCATCGCTCGAAGATCTGCCCGGTATCGGCCCCGGTCGGCGCAAGCTGCTGTTGAAGTATTTTGGTAGTCTAAAGAAGGTGCGGGCAGCATCGTTGGCTGAACTGAAGCAGACCCCGGGGTTGCCCGACAGCGTGGCTGAAAAGCTCTATAATAATTTCCGAAGTGAGTAGATCGTTCCGTTTTGTCATCTCGACCGGCGGGAGAGATCTTGGCTGTCTGTGTCTGTCTTAGCTTCTTGCAAAAGTCAATAAAATACACCTAACGTCATTCTCGCGCAGGCGGGAATCCAGAGGTTCTCAGGGATTAAAAAAATCTTGATCCCCGTTTTCACGAGGATGACGGCTTTTACAAGATCATTCTATAAACAAGTAATAGAGCAGATTTCTCTCTGCGTTCGAAATGACAGATAAAATAAACAAGGGCCAGATCGATAATCGATCTGGCCCTTGTTGTTCTTATCCGGTTTTATACTATTTGAAGAAATACCCGGCAACACGCCAGCCGCGGTTTTTATCGAGCATCACGATAATTGTTTCACTCACGCCGACTTTTTGTTTAAAATTGGAGGTGTATGTCAGCATGACATATTCGCCCTCAGGGCTGTTTCTGGCGGTAGTGGAGTAGCTGGCCTCTATCTGTTTGCGCTTTATAACCGGGCCGAGTCTGCTCTGTACGCCGGCCAGCCTTGCAATCCAGTCATTCAGGGTCACTTTTTCTTTCAGCAGCGAGGCCCCCTCTTTGCGGGCGGTTTCATAATCGCCGGCATCGACCAGTTGCAGAAAGTCCATCGCCGCAACGGTGGCCCGATCAACTTTTTTCGGATCCGGTTCCTCTTGGAAATAGGGCACCAGAATGATGAACGACGCAGCGATAATCAGGGCAATGTGAATACCGTATTTTTTTAACAGCAAAGCAACCTCCGGTTAATATGTGATTTAAATAAGATGGCTTAGCCATCTGGTTCTTTTTTACGAGACCACCAAATAAAACGCATGGCAATTTAACACTTACAGCAGTTCAAGTCACTCCTTCTTTAAGCGTGTTTCCAGCGGCCCAGGTTCGATCAAGCCTTGCTTGTAAAGTCCGCCGAGAGCTTTTTTGAACAGCTTTTTACTCAAACCCAGGCGTTTGAG
>CBDUUF010000286.1:0-3096 GCA_965370375.1 uncultured Desulfuromonadaceae bacterium | reverse complement strand
AAGTTCAACTTCAGGTTTTATATTCAACATGTCGGTATTCCTAATTAGTTTCCAAATCGGAAACTGCACCTGTGTCCACCCAGAGTTACCGGATGGACACTAATTAACTTAAAATGACAGTCGGACGATAGACCCGAATGTGCTGTCGGTTAGCGGACTCAGGCCGTACTGTATACATCTATGCACGGGATGCTGTCAAACGCAAAACGTAAGATAGAGCCTCTTGCAAAAGCCTATAAAATCCCTCTATAGTCATTCCCGCGCAGGCGGGAATCCAGAGGTTGTCATGGATTAAAAAAAGCTGGATCCCCGTTTTCACGAGGATGACGACTTTTGTGAGATCATCAATAGTCTTAAACGATCCTTTTGGGCACAATTTATAAAAACTGCATATGAGAGGAACAAAAAATGATAACTAGGTGTCAATGGGCTGGCGAGCAGTCGGCTATGGTGGCGTATCACGATCAGGAATGGGGTGTGCCGGTGCATGATGACCGGTTGTTGTTTGAGTTTCTGATATTGGAAGGGGCACAGGCCGGACTGAGCTGGTCGACTGTCTTGAATAAACGGGCTCGCTATCGTGAGGTGTTTGATAACTTTGATCCAGAGTTGATCGCCCGATACGATACAGCGAAAAAACAAAGCCTGCTAGATGATGTCGGTATCATCCGCAACCGTTTGAAAATCGAATCGACCATCAGCAACGCCCAGGCATGTCTTGATCTATATGAAGCAGGAGAGTGTCTTGATACCTGGCTCTGGAGTTTTGTCGATGGGCAGGTTCTTCAGAACAGCTGGCGGAGTATGGCCGAGATCCCGGTGCAGACGGTCGAGTCAGAAAAGATGAGTAAGGAGCTGAAGAAGCGAGGCTTTCGCTTCGTCGGCCCGACCATCTGTTACGCTTTTATGCAGGCGACCGGGATGGTCAATGACCACACCGTCGATTGTTTTCGCTATGCGGAGTTGTCTGGGTAGTAACTTTAAAAAGTGAAGCCACTCTGTCGTTATGGTGATGAGTGCATTTTTAATGGTTTAAGAACCGCTTCAGTCGTAGCTTGCTCGCCGTTGCGCATGTAGACCAGCTTTATTGTGTCGCCCTCTGTTTTTTGATTGAGGGAATAAATCAGATCAAAGCTGTCCGTCAGCTCTTCTCCGTCAAGTTTCACCAGAATGTCACCTTCTTTAAGTCCGGACAGATCAGCGGCAGACTCTTCCACTACGGCCAGAACCTTCAATCCAGTTGCGACTTCAATCTCTTCGAATCGAACGCCTAGTTTAACCTTTTTGTTCGGCAGATCTTCGTAACGGGTAAAGGCGACAAAATCGTAAGCCGGCATCGGGAAGTCGGGCATATCGACATTCATCAGCCGGTCCTGGCGGCTTTCGGGGATTTCAATCTCCTTACTGCCGACCAGAGTGTAAGATACCGGGTGTTTTCGGAAAACCCGACGTGGGATACCGAACCCATGTCGGACATGATTGCCACCGGCCAGAACTATCATGTGCTGATCCTCGCCTGCCGGACTTTGTAGGTATGCGACGATAGATGCGGCCATTGTCTCATCCCAGAGAGCCTGAACCCGCTGGAATCCGGCCAGTCGACCTTTACTTTTGACATGGTCGCCATAAATCGCTTTGACCATCGCAGTGTGGTACGGGTCGGTCAGGTCGAGTGCAGGTATTTTTTCTCGTTCTTCCGGGGACAATTCCGCTAACGGCTTGCGGCCAATAGCCCGGACGGTTTTTTTCTCGGCGTTAAGACCGATGACCGGAATCCGGTTATCGCGGGCAAAAATCAGCAGCTCGCGATAGAGGTCAAAATCACCCTTCCAGACACTGAACCATTTGACTTCCCGCAGAAATGTTTTTTCATCCAGCTCGCCGGAACTCCAGCTATCGAGAGTTGACTGCTGGGCCGGGGTAAACATCTCCATGCCGAGACTGATTTTGCCGGGATAGCGTACGAACATACCCTTGAGCACGTCAAGTTGCAGTCGATGTGCTGCAGGATTGTCGTGAGTTTCACCGATGTAGACGATGCGATTGTCACTGATAATCGCAAGCATTTCCTGTTGCGAGACAAGGCTGCCGGTTGCCGGGTGAAAGATGTCCCCGACTACTGGTGCGTCAGTCAAGGGGTAAGGTACCGCGCTTCGTTGTATTGGAAACTGGGGTGTAGCGCAAGCAGACAAGATCAAAGTGAGCATGATAGCAATCCAGCGGAGTTGGTGGAGAATCGACATAGGTTATCTTTCAGGTTCTTAAGGGTAGATATTCTTTGAGTAGAAGATTTCCGTCATCTCCCGGCGCAGCATTGATTCAACCTTTGTTCGCTCCGCTTCCGAAAAATCTTCATAAGCGGTCGAAAACAGATAACGACTCAGATCAAAATCCTGTAGCAGCATTTTTGTGTGAAATAGATTTTCCTGGTAAATATTTATATCGACGCAGTTGTAATGGTTGAGCAACGATTTGCGGATGTATTGCTGGATTGAATGAATTTTGTGATCTATATAATGCTTCTTTCCTTTGACGTCGCGGGTAAAGCCGCGCACCTTGTAGTCGAGGAGTACGATGTCCGATTCAAACGATTCAATCAGGTGGTTTAGGGCTTTCAGCGGACTGATTTGACCGCAGGTCGAGATGTCGATATCAACCCGGAAGGTGGATACACTGCTGGTCGGATCGGTCTCAGGGTAGGTGTGGACGCAGATGTGACTCTTGTCGAGATGCGCCAGCGCCTGTTCCGATTTCGGCTCCATCGGTTCTTCGGCGATCAGAATGGTGGCACTCGCCCCCATCGGATCGTAATCCTGGCTCGAAATATTCAGGATGTTGGCGCCGATAATTTCAACGACTTCGGTAAGTATCTTGACCAGACGTTCCGAGTTGTACTCCTCGTCGATGTACTCAAGGTATTCCTTGCGCGCTGCTGCCGCTTTTGCGTAGCAGATATCGTAGATATTGAAGGTCAGCGTCTTGGTCAGGTTGTTGAAACCGCGCAGGCGCAGTTTCTTACGTGGACGCTTGTTTTTCAGATTTCGGGAGTTGCGTTTGGCGCACATGGGCAGTCTCGCTTTATAAATAAGATAGTCG
>CBDUUF010000285.1:0-3100 GCA_965370375.1 uncultured Desulfuromonadaceae bacterium | reverse complement strand
GCGCCGATATTCCCGTTGTTTTTGTCAAACAATCGGAATCGGTGAAAGGACTTGTGGCGGATTTAATCAGTAAACATCCGACAATGGATCTGCATTTCAGTGAGCCGACACGGATTACGGAACTTGTGATGACTCTGTTGGCAGAGCGCAGCGCACAAAACGAAATGCAAACAATATCTGAGAGTCGGTAATAATCCGACCGGAGGTGAATTATGGAGAAAACAATTTTAACTGTGGACGACTCTTCAACCGTTCGCCTGATACTTTCATCCGCTCTGAAGGAAGCCGGCTACAAAGTCATCGAGGCAAAAGACGGTCAGGAGGCAATTGAGCAACTGGATAAAGGTCAAGTCAATATGCTGATCACCGACCTGAATATGCCACGCGTAGATGGCATCGACCTTATCCGCCACGTGCGCCGCAGTTCTGCTTGCCGTTTTATGCCGATCATTATGCTGACTACTGAAGTTGATGATAACAAGCGGCAGGAAGGTAAGGCGGCCGGAGCATCCGGCTGGATTGTCAAGCCATTCAAACCGGAGCAGCTGTTGACAGTCGTCAAAATGGTCATGCCCTGACAGATATTTCAGATGCAGCAAACCGGGAGATAACCCAGATGGAAGCTTTAGAACTTACAAATCAGTACCTGGCCTTCAAACTTAATAAGGACCTGTTTGCCGTCGATGTCGCGAAAACTCGAGAAATTCTCGATTTTGTCGATGTGACCCGGGTGCCGCAAACACCGGACTATATGCTCGGTGTGATTAATCTGCGCGGCAAAGTCGTCCCGGTGATCAATCTGCACCGCAAATTCGGTATGGATGAAGTCGAGCGAACAGTCGACACCTGCATTATTGTGATGGAGGTTGAAGTCAAAGAGACTGCGGTCATTATCGGCATTGTGGCTGATGCAGTGCAAGAGGTGTTGGATTTAAATGCCGAGCAAATCGAACCACCACCGCGGCTTGGATCCCGCTTGAATACTGAATTTATTCAAGGGATGGGCAATTTGGAGGAACAGTTCGTTATTATCCTCGATATCGATCGTATTTTTTCAATTGAAGAACTTGTGGTTATTGATGAGCAGGAAGAAGAACCAATTTGTGATTAAAAACATCAGCTGGAATCTGCGATTTAATGTTGTTATGTCAGGTCGGTTGAATCACTTATTTAAGGAGATTAACAGATGAACTTTTTGGGATCAATAAATATCAAGTACAAATTATCTATCCTGGTCGGACTTTTTCTGATCACCTTTGTCGGGATCGCCGGTTCGTTGATTTTCGGTAGCCGGGACACGATGATGGATGACCGTAAAGCGAAACTCCAGAATATTGTCGAAAGCGCCCACTCTACGGCCAAACATTTCTATGATCAGGCTCAGGCCGGTGAAATGTTGGATTCTGAGGCGCAGGCGCTGGCCATTGAGACGATTGAATGGATGCGCTACGGTGACAACGGCTATCTCTGGATTAATGACTACCAGCCGAAGATGATTATGCATCCGTACGTTAAAAAGCTGGAAGGTAAAGATATCAGCGATTTTAAGGATCCGAACGGCAAGCATCTGTTTGTCGAATTCGTTAACACCGTTAAAGCTCAAGGTGCCGGTTTTGTTGATTATGTCTGGCAAAAGGGTGACGACAAAAATTACCTGGCGCCAAAGCTCTCTTACGTCAAAGGGTTTCCGCAGTGGGATTGGATTATCGGTACCGGGGTTTATATCGAAGATGTTGATGCCGCCTTCTATGGCCACTTGCAGCAGACTGGTCTTGCGGTACTGGTTATATTTATTATTCTGACCATACTGGCTTATTTTATCGGGCGGAGTATCTCCCGGCCGTTAAATCTGGCGGTCGAAGTCGCCAACGATCTAGCTGATGGTGACACGTCGCGCGACATCCCGATTGAAACCAAAGATGAAGTCGGACACCTGCTTAGAGCGATGCGCAAGATGATGCGTTCGACCAGAGAGGCGACAGATGTCGCCAAGCAGATAGCTGACGGCAAGCTCGATATCGAAATCAAACGGCGCTCTGACAAGGATGAGTTGATGCAGGCGTTGAAATCGATGTCTGAAAGGATCTCCGAGGTAGTCAGTGGCGTCAAGACCTCGGCTGAAAATGTCGCGACCGGAAGTCAGGCGATGAATGACAGCTCGATGCAGATGTCGCAAGGAGCCTCACAGCAAGCGGCGGCGGCGGAGGAGGCTTCTTCATCGATTGAGGAGATGGCGGCCAATATTCGACAGAATGCCGATAATGCCCTGCAGACCGAAAAGATAGCCATTCAGGCCGCTGAGCAGACCCGCGAAGGCGGTGAGGCGGTTAAAGAAACAGTGTCAGCCATGCGGAAAATTGTTGAGAAAATCAACATTGTCGAGGAGATTGCCCGCCAAACCAATTTGCTGGCGCTCAACGCAGCTATTGAGGCGGCCCGGGCCGGCGAACATGGTAAAGGCTTTGCGGTTGTTGCCGCCGAAGTTCGCAAACTGGCGGAGCGCAGTCAGATTGCTGCCGGCGAAATCAGCGACCTCTCTGCTTCCAGTGTCGGGGTGGCAGAAAAAGCTGGCAGTTTACTTGAGCAGATTGTCCCGGATATCCAGAAGACTGCTGAGCTAGTACAGGAAATTGCCGCTGCCAGTCGGGAGCAGGATGCCGGTTCCGAGCAGATCAACCGGGCGATCCAGAATCTTGACCAGATTATTCAGCAGAACGCCGCTGCGGCGGAAGAGATGGCCTCAACCTCTGAGGAACTCTCCAGTCAGTCTGAGCAACTGCGGGACATGATGGGTTTCTGTACCGTGGAGGCTTCCCGGGAAGCTCAGTTGATTACGGCGCGCGCGCAGGCTGATTTCGGGCAAGGGACTAAAAGTGTAACCCGTCAGCAAAGGTTGGTTTCGCATACAAAAAGTAAAGCTGATGCTACCACGTCTGATGTCAACTCCGCTCGCGATCCTCTCGATGCTAAATTTGAGAACTTCTGACCCTGAGTTAGATCACGTAGGAGCCGACAGACCAAAGCACAATATAACAGTAAAACAAACAAAGGCCGGGCAATTTGCCCGACTTTTGCGGGCAAATATAAGGTGACGAACTTA
>CBDUUF010000284.1:0-3164 GCA_965370375.1 uncultured Desulfuromonadaceae bacterium | reverse complement strand
CTTCAGCCCACTCCTTATACCAGGGTTTCTTTTGTTTTTTTAGTTTTTTTGGAGCAATTACAACTGTCTCTTCAGTCTGGTCAGCCATGCTATTTATCTTTCACCTTGAGGATGGCCAGGAAGGCCTCCTGAGGAAGTTCGACACTGCCAACTTGCTTCATCCGCTTCTTGCCCTCTTTCTGCTTTTCAAGCAGCTTTCTCTTGCGTGATATGTCGCCACCGTAACATTTAGCCGTAACATCCTTACGCAGCGCCTTGACCGTCTCCCGGGCGATAACCTTACCGCCGATAGCCGCCTGAATTGCAACTACAAACTGCTGCCGTGGGATAAATTCTTTCATTTTTGCAACCAGCTCACGGCCTCTATATGGGGCTTTATCCTTATGCACAATCAAGGAAAGTGCATCTACATACTCGCCATTGATCAAAACATTCAATCTAACCAGATCGCTTTTGCGATAATCTATAGGCTCGTAGTCAAGTGAACCGTAGCCGCGAGTGATTGATTTCAGTCGGTCATAGAAGTCGAGGACTATTTCATTGAGTGGCAGTTCGTAAACCACCATGACCCGGTCTGATGACAGGTAGCGCAGTTCGCGCTGCGTACCGCGCTTCTCTTCGCATAGCGCCAGTACTCCACCGACAAAATCGTTTGGCACATGAATCGTTGCCAGGATAAAGGGCTCTTCAATATGCTCAATATATTGTACTTCAGGCAGTTTATTGGCGCTATCAATGTTAAATGTACTGCCTTTGGTGTCGGTGACGCTGTAGACAACGGTCGGAGCGGTTGTGATCAGATCGATCTTGAACTCACGTTCCAATCGTTCCTGGATAATTTCCATATGCAACAGGCCAAGGAAACCACAACGAAAGCCAAAACCGAGCGCAACTGAACTCTCCGGCTCAAAGGAAAATGCCGCATCATTCAGGTGCAGCTTTTCCATAGCGTCACGCAGCGCCTCATAATCGGCAGTGTCGATCGGATAGAGACCGGAGAAAACCATCGGCTTAACTTCCTGGAAGCCGGTCAAAGGTGTTTCGGCGCCGTGCTTTTCATGGGTGATCGTATCGCCTACTTTGGCATCATGCACGGTCTTGATTCCGGCGATTATGAAACCAACCTCGCCAGCGGACAAGCCCTTCCGATTAACCATGTGCGGCGTAAAAACACCGGTTTGCAAAACCTCATAGCTGTGACCGTTCGCCATCAGCTTAATACGATCACCTTTCTTGAACTGGCCGTCCATAACCCGAATCAGCACGATTACTCCCTGGTATGGATCATACCAGGAGTCGAAAATCAACGCCTTGAGCGGAGCATCTGGATCACCAGCTGGAGAAGGCACTTTTGCCACGATCTGTTCCAGAATTTCATGGATGCCTTTGCCCTCTTTAGCACTGGCGAGCACGGCCTCTGAGGCATCAAGACCAATGATTTCTTCAATGTCATTTTTGACCTGCTCCGGGTCGGCACTCTGTAAGTCAATCTTGTTGAGTACGGGAAATACTTCAAGATTTTGATCAATCGCCAGATAAACATTAGCCAGGGTCTGCGCCTCAACGCCCTGTGATGCATCAACCACCAACATGGCACCTTCACAGGCCGACAGGGAACGGCTAACTTCGTAGTTAAAATCGACGTGTCCGGGTGTGTCAATCAGGTTAAGTATATAATCATTACCGTCATCAGCTTTATAATTAAGACGTACTGACTGTGCCTTAATGGTTATCCCACGCTCCCGCTCTATATCCATCTTGTCGAGAAATTGATCGGACATCTCCCGTTCAGTCAAAGCTCCGGTCGCTTCAAGCAGTCGATCGGCGATAGTTGATTTGCCGTGATCGATATGCGCAATTATAGAAAAATTTCGAATTCGTTTCTGTTCCATTTAGATCCAGTTCCATTTGAATATTGCGGTGACGCCGTAAGATATAAGCATAGAGCTTATTTGTAAAGAATTATACCCTTACTCTGTGCAGTAATCAGGCGATATTCTTGAAAATTGTTGCATTGACCCATCTAAAAGTGTATGAACGAAGGGTCTTTTTTCAATTTGTGTAGAGTTTAAGTCTCCGCGTTTGTTCATAAGTCGTTCAGACATTGGGTCTGTACGACTTTTTTTATACGCAAAAACTCTACACCTGCCAGTTTTGGCATTGACGCTAAGGAAGGAGTTTGTGATGGCAGAAGGTACAGTGAAATGGTTTAATGATTCCAAGGGGTTTGGTTTTATTACTCAAGATGATGGCCCGGACGTATTCGCGCACTATTCTGCTATTGCTGGAGATGGTTTCAAGTCTCTGGCTGAGGGAGACCGTGTAAGCTTTGATCTCAGCGACGGACCCAAGGGACCGCAGGCTGCAAATATCCAGAAAATTTAACAATATAAAAGCCCAAATCGTCTGATTTTAATCGGCCCTTGATGAGTACCATCAAGGGCCGATGTTTATTTATTGCGCACTACTTCTACTTTGTAACCATCCGGGTCAGTGATGAAATAGAACTGTGGTGGCGAGCCGGGTAGCCCTTTGAGCTGAGTAACTTCAAAGCCTGCAGCCAGATGTTGTTGGTAAGATTGTTCAAGGTTGTCGACGCCGACGGCAACATGTGAGTAACCATTGCCGAGAGTGTACGGCTCAGCCTGATCGTAGTTGTATGTCAACTCCAGCTCAAACAATGCTCCGGGTGCCACCAGGTAGGACAAGGTGAAATTATCTGGATAATCCTTTTTACGCGCAACTTTGAAGCCGAATGCATCTATATAGAAACGTTCAGAAGCATCGAGATCAAGGACGCGTATGCAGACGTGGATCATTTTGTATTCCATGCCGTCTCCCTTCATGGAAACAATATAGTTTATTTACCGGTAAATTCAGGAACCCGCTTTTCGATAAAGGCGAGCATCCCCTCACGTCTGTCCTCGTAAGCGAAACAGAGAGAAAAAAGATCTGCTTCGTAGATTCCGGCTCGCTTGACATCCATCTCCAGCCCATTATCAATCACCTGTTTACTGAATTTAACTGCCGTGCGACTTCTCGAGGCGATGGTGGTGGCCATTTCTCGCGACGCAGCGAGCAGCTCACTAGCCCCGCGATCTCCGCCATTGTGAGGTCCGCGAGGCGCTGGTGGATGAGCTTCTCCTCCAGCTCGTCGAGCACCT
>CBDUUF010000283.1:0-3182 GCA_965370375.1 uncultured Desulfuromonadaceae bacterium | reverse complement strand
TGACCCACCGGTACCGTCGCCGATGACCTGGCTGCGACTCGGGTTGCTGAATAGATTGTAGATCAGAATAGATCCGCCGTTCATCAGGTTGCGTACGGACGGGGTTCCGGAGTTGCCGCCGCTGACCTGTATGGTGACGATTTGCGGCTTTTTCGTTCGACATGAGATGCCAATGGTCGTTGTTGTGTCGGACGGTGTGGCTGAAAGCGGATCGTAGGCGCCAAAGCTCACAGCCGAGGTAACTACATTACACTGGGCTGCATAACTGGAAACCGGAAATAACAGAATCAAAAAAATCAAAGTCGTGAAGAGTCTACTCATGATCAGTCCTCTCCTGCCGGGTTCGTCGCGTGATCAGTCGGATCCGGGTTGATGATTACCTGGCCGGTGTCAACAAAGAAATCGTCTGTTTTTGGTACAGCAATCAGGAATTGCTGTCTCTTGCCATTGTATATGATTGTGCCTCTTAGTGCGATGCCAGATGTTGTACCCGCTTCACTTTCAGCAATGCGGTTACAATCAGTTGCCGAGGCTTGAGATGCGCTGTGGAGTTGCTTTTCAGTCGGGTCATAATAGAATTCACCGCCACGACCAGTCGGGATGGTCAGCGTTGCTCCTTCGCTTGTCGTCAGCTCAAACTCAGTAAATTCGAGTGGTATCAGACCTTCGCTGGTGCGGGCGTACAGGTGACCGATAATTGGCTGAATTTCAGGCGCATCGAAATAAAGACAGAACCCGCTGCGCAGAGGTGGCGCGACCAGGTGTTGCCGCGATTTGAGGGCACGATTAATCGGAAGCTGACGATCATCGATCGCAACCTGATTATTGAAATACGAGTTGATTTCGGCGATGAACAGTTTCCCTTCTTCATCCGTACGGCCGATAATCTGATTATTCATGCTGACCGGGATGCCTTCGATATCGCTGACCTTGATCAGGGCAAAACTATCGGTGACTGGTCGGGTCAAGCCTAATTTTCCACCGAGCGCGATGATTGCACCTGAAGCCTGCAGTCGATAACTCAAGCCATTGATGCCACCGGATTCAGCCCAGGCTTCACCGAGGTAGATCCCGTTTTTGCCACGATATTCGAACAGCGGGTTAAACAGGGTTGTTGCACCAGTCACATCATCATTGCTCTGTCTGAGCAGCGCTTTGTAGCTATAACCTTCGCCAACCGGCCGTAATTTTTCGACCTGCAGATCGAATTGATTGCCGGTTGCAGTAACCTCGCCGATGGCCGATATGGTGATCTCCGGATTGAATAGGTAGTTCAGACTCAAAAAGGCCCGATCTTCATCCGTGAGCCCGGTGGTTGTATGGATTGAGGCAACCAGAGAAAGATTGCGGGTCAAGCGACGGGAATAGGTCGCACCAATTCGGTTTTGGCCATCGGTAAAGTGGTCGGTTTTAATTCTGGTATCCAGAGTTAGTGACCCGAGTTGGTGGGAGTGGTAGCTGACATTGGCAATAAATTCAAATTCCGGCCGTTCTGTACTATCGAGAATGGCCACGGTTGCAAAGGCTTCACTGGCATATTTGAAGTCACACTGCAGTCCGAATGCTCGACCGAAATATTGATAACCGATTGAGCTTTCATAACCAAAACCGTCAGTGCTGGTTGACGCACCGAGAGTACTGCGCAAACTACCCCAATTCCCAGGTTGCCAGACTATCCGGGGAATCAAGTTGCTCACATCAGAACTCCCCTCGGCCGAGGTCCCGATGGTCAGCTCCTCGAGCCAACCATAGTCGTGGAACCCCTGGACAATAAAATCACCGTAATTGAAACTTTCGGCGCCAAACTGCTCACGACGGGCACCGGCTGAATAGCTGAAGGCGTGCAATTTATGTTTTAGGAGGTCATCGGACAGATAAAACGGTTGTACAATCCGCTCTTCGCGCCCATAGGTGTCGCGCATGACAATTTCGATCACGCCGGCACCGCGATAGCGGCGGATGTTGTTCAGGTTGTATGGTCCCGGTGACAACCATTCCTTGAGGACACTATGCCCATCGAGAAAAACCTCAATTTCGGTCGGAACGTCGACTATTCCGGTGAGGGCCAGTCCAGGGTAAGTTCTATAATATGGATCCATCCTGAAATTGCGGGAAAACTGGACGCCGCCAAGTTGCAGGCCGCTGGCTTCAAAGCCACTGGTTGAGAACACGTCTCCAAATACAGCCCGGTTGAAATTGACGGGGTTTTCATAAATCAGGCTGGTGTCGAGCCGGATGAAATTGCTTTGAAAACTATCATTCACCAGTTGCGAGTTGGTCAAAAACAGGTAGCGATTTTTACGAATGCCAAGTTCATTGGTGAAGAGCAGGTTTGTATCCGTCGAGCCGTTTCCACCACCAACATTCAATGAATAATTCAAAAAAGCACTGTTCGGTTCTGGCCTCAGGACATTCTCACCTGCGACTACGTCGAGATTGAACTCGGATTTAGCCAATAAGTCAGGGTCAACCGTTAGCTCCAGGGTCAGGGTCGTCATGTTGAGGCTGAACTCCAAGCCGTCGATGACAGACAGTGAGTGATACTCATTTGTGGTCGGTTCGGTTGTGTCGGTCGATAGGAAAATCCCGAGTTCCTTGAGGTCCTCAACCTGCAGGAATATGTCACCACTTTCATCCCGAAGTGCGACAAGGGTACCTCGTGGCTCAGTATTGAGCTCGACAGCCAGTGGGGCTTCGTCAGCTGCCTGCGCAAACTTTGAACAGACTCCGACCAGGAGGATAAGTAGCGTGAGACTTACAAAGCGTAAGAACATGACGTGAATTTATCAGGCTCAGGGTTGGCAATCCGATTTCGAGAGCGGTTTCTCATCGCTCAGGCTCAGAGAACCGGAGACGAACTCGAAATGGAGGCTAGAGGCGTTGTTGCATTCTTCTGGCGAGAGCGTTGCCATAAAACTACGTTGGTGGCCGGTCAGCAGGTACCAGGCTCGCATATCGTGGCTGAAGACGGTTTCGCCGGTCGTATTTTTGCCACTGACGGCAACCTTGCTCGGCAAAACATGAATGTTGCCGGTATTGTTAACTTTTGCCGTCACTGTCCCTTTTGCGAAGCTGATCTCTTCGATATTGGCTGACTTGAGCGGGTTTGGCGGAGCAACAAAGATCGGCATTCCGAAGCGGACCGCAACCATGACCTGGGAAACCTGTTCCGGTGAAGCAGT
>CBDUUF010000282.1:0-3185 GCA_965370375.1 uncultured Desulfuromonadaceae bacterium | reverse complement strand
TGCTCACGAGGACAAGCTGACCGCCAAATGCGAGTACGCTTTGTATGACTCGGCGGTTCAGTTGGAGCGGGCTATATCCGCGTTGAGTTATGTGGTCAATGAGTGCAGCGCTGATATCACCAGCATATGCCCGGGTGTTGAAGCGGGTGAAGGCAGGATTTTGGCTTGTCTGGAAAAGAATGCAGAGAAAGTCAGTGCTCGTTGTATCGGTGCGTTGAAAGAAGTTAATCTGAAAAAATAATTACGAGCATTACAGTTAATGACTAACAAAGGCCCGGGATTTTCCCGGGCCTTTGTTGTTGGGCACATTGCCAGTATCTGTCGCCGGGTTGATTTGCGTAGCTGTAGTGTCGTGATAGAATATAAACAGGTAAGGAAGGAGGTTGAAGCCATGATGATAAGAGTCATGTACTACGATGGGCTAACCGAGATGGTGCGTCCTCCGGTGCTTCAACATTTGATCGAAAAAGGCAAGATTCTACGGTTCCGGCGTAGCGCGGGGTGGACTGAAATCGGGACTGATCCGGTTCGAGTTGACCAACATATTATATTCCGTGGCCGAGATCGTCGCCATCGGGCCATGATGTCCTGAATAATTGATGTCGAGACATAAAAACCGCAGTGGAACAAGCATTTTGTCATTTGTTCTTGTTAAATGAACCGTTGCATCATCTCAGCGGCAAACGCTTCCATATTCGCCAAGGTGACTTGATATGCACCTTGGGCTTTTTCGGCATGTCCCCGTAATTCCGCATCATATAAATCATCCAGTTGCGAAAAAATACCGGTTCGCCTGCCAACCATATAGAGCAATTGTTCTTCCTGTTTTAACGACCTAAACTTCCGGATCGGTGCCGTCATTCGTTCCTTGTCCTCCGGCAGGCGACCTTCCACTTCCTGAAACAGGTTGAGGATATGGTCGCTTTTAACCGTACTGATGATACCATCGAGACTGTCGAGAAACAGCAACAACTCTTCGGCCATGGCGACATCTCCGAGCGGAGTGAATCTCCCCGATTCTACATCTCGATAAAGATCTGTAGTCTCGGGAATCGCCAAGGTTCTGATCCGGATAAAATCGGGGTTGATCTGATTTATGGCGTCGGCTGTCTCCAGGGCGTTCTGTTTTGAAAACTGCGCGCCGCCCAGACCAGGCATGAAATATTCAGATAGTTCGATCCCGGCCCGTTTGACTTTCTGACCGGCGATAATATGGGTCTGTTTGTCGACGCCTTTCCTGATGAAATTGAGCACTTCATCCGCCGCCGACTCCATACCGATATGAATTCGATTCAATCCGGCCGCCGCGATCCTGGCCATATCTTCATCGCTGATCCGCGCGATGGAGTGCGAGCGGGCGTAAGAGGTGATACGCTTGACCTGCGGGAAAGATTTGCGGGCATAATTCAGGATTTCGACCAGATCATCCGGTTTGATGACCAGGGTATTGGCATCTTGGAGAAAGATCGACTTCATCCCGCTCCTGATCCAGCTCAGCGCCGAGTGAAAAGCCATCTGCTCACCCTCAGACCTATCGGCCTGAAGACCTGGCAACTCCCGCTGGTTGCCAGCATCGGACTGCTCTCTGAAATTCTGGATTTTATCGACATAGCGACGAATCGTATCGATATCTTTCTTTACGTGTTCGACCGGGCGGATGCTGAATTTTTCGCCTTTATAGAGACCGCAGAACGTACACTTGTTCCATGGGCAATTCCGGGTGATCCTGAGCATCAGGCTCTGAGCTTCGCTCGGCGGCCTAATCGGACCGAGTTCAAAACCGTGGTAGTCTTCGCTTGGTTTCATCTGTTTTTCCTTTGGTTATCTTAAGTCTATCCTCAACAGTCCTGTCTGCAAATAAGAATAGCCTGTCCGGTGTTCAGGACTGGCTATTTCATGACTGCTAATTGGTGATATTATGGATGTTGTTTTCTCTTCAGGTCATGGCTCAAGCGGTTGAACCTGTTTCAATTCGTCGTCCGTAAATAGCCGCGAAACAGCCATGAACCTTAAACCGAGGGGGATTTCCAGAGAGAAACTCGACCCTCTACCTTTTGAAACATCGATCTTAATATGTGAGTTTTTGTAGTATTCAAATTGGTCAGCTGCCATATAAAATTTACAGCCATGAATTTCACCTAAGCAGAGGTCTCTGGAGCCGAGGATAAACTCACCTTTGGCAAAACACATGGGGGCAGATCCGTCGCAACAGCCACCGCTCTGGTGAAACATCAGCTCGCCATGTTGCTCGCGTAATCGATCTATAACCGCCTTGGCTTCATCTGTAACTGATACCCGTTCAACATTCATAAGCAGCTCTTTATGGAGAAATATGCGGGCAGTCCGCAATGGACTGCCCGCAAACCATCAGATGTTTAGAAGAAACCTAACTTGTTTTTATCAAACGACATCAATACATTCTTGGTATGGCGATAATGATTCAGCATCATCTTCTGTGTTTCCCGGCCAAATCCGGATTTTTTGTAGCCGCCAAAAGAGGCATGTGCCGGATAGGCATGGTAGCAGTTACACCAGATTCGCCCGGCTTCAATGCCACGGGAGAATGTCTGCATCTGATGCAGATCACGGGTCCATACGCCGGCACCCAGACCGTACAGCGTGTCGTTGGCAATTTCCATCGCCTCGGCTTCATCCTTGAAGGTTGTGACACTCAGAACCGGACCGAATATCTCCTCCTGGAAGATGCGCATCTTGTTGTGCCCCTTGAATACGGTCGGCTCAATGTAGTAGCCGTCCGGATACTGGGCATTTTTGTACGCCTTGCCGCCAGTCAGGAGTTCCGCGCCTTCCTGCTTACCAATATCCAGGTAATTCAGTATTTTTTCATACTGATCATTCGAGGCTTGTGCGCCAAGCATGGTGCCTAAATCCAAGGGATCGCCCATGGTGATGGCTTCAACCCGCTTTATACAGCGCGCCATGAAGTCATCATAAATACTTTCCTGAATCAAGGCACGGGAAGGACAAGTGCAGACCTGGCCCTGGTTGAAGGCAAACAGGACCAGACCCTCAATCGCTTTATCGAGGAAGTTGTCATCTTCGGCCATGACGCTTTCGAAGAAAAGATTTGGCGACTTGCCACCTAACTCCAAAGTTACAGGGATGATGTTCTCAGAGGCATACTGCATAATGAGCCGACCGGTTGTGGTCTCACCGGTGAAGGC
>CBDUUF010000281.1:0-3187 GCA_965370375.1 uncultured Desulfuromonadaceae bacterium | reverse complement strand
AGGCGTAGTACTTTACGCCGCACAATCAAATGTGCAGATTGACGCAGAGATTGCGTAAAAGGGCCGTTTCCGGACGAAAACTAATTCATTGTTAAGGTACGTCTGTCTTCACAGGGGGCCGCATGGCGACAGCATTAAAACTTGGTGAGCTACTAGTACAAGAAAAAGTTATCACTCCTCACCAACTCGAAGAAGCGCTTAAATACCAAGTCATATTCGGCGGAAAACTCGGTACCAACCTGATTGAACTCGATTTTGTCAGGGAGGATGATATCGCCAAAACCTTGAGCAAGATGCTCCGGGTTCCGTTAGTCTCAGGTGAAGAGCTTAATGATATTCCTCAAGATGTTATTGACCTGATCCCCAGGGACATGGCGGAACAATACCAGGCGATCCCATTACAACTTGATAATCGCAAGCTCACCCTTGTTATGGCAAATCCGGCAGACCTCAAAGCGATTGATGAAATTGCTTTTCGTACCGGGTTTATCGTCCGTCCGGCTGTTGCTCCGGAAGTCCGCTTGATTCTGGCGCTGGAGAATCATTACCACATTCCCCGTGAAATTCGTTACGTTCAGGTCAGCAAAAAGGTAGAAGGCCTGTTAAACGAAACAGAAGTTACAGCTCCTGCAAAGAAGAAGGCTGCACCTGCACCACCAAAGGCCGCACCTGCACCACCAAAGGCCGCACCTGCTCCTCCAAAGGCCGCACCTGCTCCTCCAAAGGCTGCACCTGCACCGCCTAAAGCTGCACCTGCACCACCAAAGGCTGCACCTGCACCTCCTGAGGTTATACCGGAGCCGGTAAAAGAAGAGAAAGTGCCGACAAAAATTGAATTTGATGAGCCGTCGGCTACCCCCACACCGGCGCCAGTAGCAGCCGACCCGAAACCCGCAAAAAAAGAACCAGTAGTTGTTAAAGAAGCCAGTGAAGATGTAATGGAGTTGATGGAAGCAGACATCGTCGAGGAAAGCACTGAAAACGTCGATTCGCTTCAGATTCCGGATGTTTTCAAGCATCTTGCCGACCCATCAGACCGAGAAGACATTGCCGAAAGTGTAGCCAGTTTTGTTGGACACGATGCCGACCGGTGTGCCATTTTTCAGATTCGCGGTGACATTGCTCAAGGTTGGCGTCTTGTTTCAAACAGAAAAGAGGATCCGAATTTTGGTGAATTTCAGGTTACCCTTGACCACCCTTCTATCCTGAAAACTGTCACGGACACCGCTAGTTATTATATCGGGCCGATTCCGACAACCAGCAAGGACAACATTCGACTGGTCGAGGCTTTGGGCGGAACGCCACCTACCACCGCCCTCCTGGTTCCGGTTATTGTCATGAGTCGCGTCATCACCGTCCTCTATGTCGATGATAAAAAGGGTGACTTGGCTGAAAAATTACTTGAACTGCAGAAGCTTGCGGCCAAGATGGCGATGGCGTTCGAAATTCTAATTTTGAAAAATAAAATTTTGATGATGTAATGTATCGTCGTACGTTCATCCCGTCTGATGTTCCGCTTGTTTAACTAACGAAATTTTAACGCCTTGACTTCTGTCAGGGCGTTTGACGTTAAGTCATGAAATCAAGTTAACAGCTCAGAAATTGGCTTGTGTATGAACTATCTATTTCATCTGTTTCTCTCAGACCCAGATCAGGATATTATGCTCGGCAACCTGATGGGTGATTTCGTTAAGGGACGACTCGATCTTACAGACTACCCGGAACAGATTCTGTTTGGTCTGCAGCAACATCGGCAAGTCGACAGTTTTGCCAACCGCAGTAGCGCTTTTCAGGCGAGCCGACAGCGCATTGCTCCAGAGTTCGGTTATTTCCGATCTATTATGGTTGATGTATTCTACGACCACCTGCTGGCGCGTAACTGGGATAAATATCACGACTGCCCGCTCGAACAGTTTGCCGAACAGGTCTATCGTCACCTCGAAAAGAACTTCGACCTGTTACCAGCTAATCTCCAACAGATCACATCACGCATGATCCAGCGCAACTGGCTGGTTTCATACCGGGAGCAGGACATCATTGAAACTGTGCTTATCCGAATCGACCAGAGAATCAAACGGCCGACGCCATTAGCCAATGGACTCAAGCAATTGATTGATCACTACACGGAAATGGAATCGGACTGCGACAAATTTATTAGTCAGGCCAGAACTTTTCTCCGGGAGCTCAACAGTTGCCAACCGATTCAAAATGATGGAAAATGAACAGATGGATGCGTTGACTACAAAACAGACTAAAGAGATAAAACAAAAACTACTGATACTGCGCGAGGAACTCACAGGTATGCTCTTGAATTCCCTCGAAAGCAGTAAACCGGTCGGACTTGATCAGCCGATTGGCCGGCTCTCAAGAATGGATGCTCTACAACAACAGAGCATGACT
Source organism: uncultured Desulfuromonadaceae bacterium (assembly GCA_965370375.1). Lineage (GTDB taxonomy): Bacteria > Desulfobacterota > Desulfuromonadia > Desulfuromonadales > UBA2294 > Kmv16. The sequence continues at coordinate 787 of CBDUUF010000281.1, read as the reverse complement.
CAAGCTAGTCGACGTGCAGCTGAGGTACGAATTAGTAAAATTAACAATGCTATGAGCCGGATCAACAATGACAACTACGGTTATTGCCTGGAGTGTGAAGAGGAGATAAATTATGCACGACTTCAGGCTAACCCCGAAGCACCGTTTTGTCTCGATTGTCAGAGCGGTAAAGAGCGACGATAAGGAATAACCATGACCAACGGTATACAGACACATCACTCGCCGATCGGCTACGTTCTCTGGATCTTTGGCTTTATCGGTGCCCACCGCTTTTATTTCGGCAAACCGGTCACCGGCACAATCTGGTTTCTGACCTTCGGTCTGCTAGGGGTCGGTTGGGTAATCGACCTGTTCCTGATCCCTGCGATGACCAGAGAGGCCGCAGTACGATTCAAAGAGGGGTATATCGATTACACCCTCGCCTGGATCCTGCTCACGTTTCTCGGCCCGTTCGGCGTGCATCGTTTCTACATGGGGAAGATTTGGACCGGGTTACTCTATCTGCTCACCGGTGGACTGTTTGGTATCGGCTGGTTGTATGATTTCTGGACGATTAATGAACAGATTTCTGAGATTAACTCGGAGTAATAGTCGTTTATTGAAATAATGACATAAACCAGCAGGTTAGTTGATCGGCCAATCCGTCTCGTACCCATCCGGGTAAAAGGTTTCTCTAGTTCGATTAAAGTAGCCAAACTGCAACCGCGGAACCCGTTGTTTCAACTCATCAAGCATCGCCTTTAGACCAATCCCCTCACCTTTTTGTTGCATCGCATCCCAGTACATC
>CBDUUF010000280.1:0-3202 GCA_965370375.1 uncultured Desulfuromonadaceae bacterium | reverse complement strand
TGGTTACTAATGATGACGGCATCCACTCTAACGGATTGCAGGCGTTAGCAAAAAGTCTTTCTTCGCTAGGAACTGTAATTATTGTCGCTCCTGATCGCGAACGGAGCGCAGTCGGCCACTCATTAACGCTGCATTCTCCACTACGAGCAGATGAAATTGCTGATGGTCAATTTGCTGTTTCTGGCACACCCACTGACTGCGTCAATCTTGGTATCCATGGTCTACTGAAAGAAAAGCCTGATCTGGTTGTCTCCGGCATCAATAAAGGCGGTAACCTTGGTGATGACATTACCTACTCGGGAACAGTTGCGGCGGCTATGGAGGCAACCTTAATGGGTGTCCCGGCATTTGCAGTCTCCCTTGAAGCCAAATCATTTAAATATGACGATTTCCTGCCCGGCGCTGAATTCGCTGCTGACCTGGCTAGACGGTTAATTACCAATGGTCTCCCTGCAGACACCTTTTTAAATGTAAACATTCCTGGCGGTACACCTTGTGGAGTGCAGATAACTCGCCAGGGAAAGCGACGTTATACAAGCAAGGTTGAAAAGAAATGTGATCCGCGTGGGCGTGACTATTACTGGATCGGCGGTGGTGAACTAGGTTTTCACGATGTTGCCGGGACCGATTTTCACGCTATTAAGAACCGGTCAATCTCAATTACTCCGCTGCACCTCGATTTGACCAATTACAAGTCATTCGATTCCCTGTCGACCTGGGATCTGGATACACTTTTTAAGGCAGAACGCAATTGATAGCAGCAGATTTCAGTGTAGCCCGCCGACGTATGGTTGATCAGCAAATCATAGCGCGTGGCATCAAGGATCAAAGAGTGATCGATGCTATGCTGCAGGTACCTCGGCATTTTTTTGTCGAATCTGGCCTGCAGGATCAGGCTTATAGCGATTTCCCTCTGCCGATCGGGCATAAACAGACAATATCCCAACCGTTTATTGTTGCGTTTATGACTGAGTCTTTATTGTTGACCGGCGGTGAGCGCGTACTTGAGATCGGTACCGGCTCAGGTTATCAAGCGGCCGTCCTGGGTAAGATAGCACGCTATGTTTACAGTGTAGAGAGAGTGGCTGATCTTGCGCGTAATGCCAGAAGAGCTCTCGATAGCTCTGGAGCCTACAATGTCCACATCCGGGTCAATGACGGGACTTGTGGCTGGGAGGACCAAGCGCCGTTTGATGCAATCATCACTACTGCCGGAGCGCCAGCTGTGCCTGATGCATTAAAACAACAACTCGAGATTGGTGGCCGACTTGTCATACCTGTTGGCACCCTTGGTCAACAGACTCTCTGTTGCATAACCAGACTAAGTAGCGATACTTTTGATGAAGTAGAGCTTCTTGATTGCCGTTTCGTGCCATTAATTGGCAAACACGGTTGGCAGAGTGAGACCGGTAACTGATGAAGATTCTTAGAAACCTGTATGACTGGATTCTGCAATGGGCTGAAAAACCCCATGCCGGAGTTGCCCTGTTTCTACTGGCAATGATTGAGGCATCGGTATTCCCGATTCCACCGGATGTGTTATTGATCGCCATGTCGATCTCTCTGCCTGACCGAGCCTTGTTTTTCGCTTTTTTGGCTTCATTGGGTTCCGTGCTTGGCGGTGCGCTTGGCTATTTGATCGGATTGCTGCTCTGGGGCGCATTGGCCGAGATCTTTTTTGCTTATGTTCCAGGGTTCGCGCCTGAAGTGTTTGCGCGGGTACAAGGGTATTTTGAACAGTACGATTTTCTGGTTGTTTTTGCTGCCGGCTTCTCACCGATTCCGTATAAAATATTTACGATTGGTGCGGGTGTATTTGAAATAAACTTTATCACCTTTATGCTTGCTTCCATTGTAAGCCGCAGTGCCCGCTTTTTCCTTGAAGCATGGCTGTTGAAGCGCTACGGTGCCCCGATGCAGGTTTTTATTGACCGTTATTTTAACTGGCTTGCTATCGGCTTTACTATTTTGTTGGTGGGTGGCTTTGTTTTGGTTGGAATGCTGAAATGATTTTGCTACTGTTTAGTCTGACAGCCGGTTCATGGCAAGTCCGATAGACCGCTAGCGTGATTACACTACTATGTGAATAACTGATGCGAACTTATTTTATTAAAATTTTACTACTGGGTCTGTTGCTTCTAGTGCTGGGGTGCGTTGCCAATGCACCTGCCCATGGTGTTTATCACACAGTTAAAAAAGGCCAGACTCTCTATAAAATCAGTAAAGTATATGGTGTTGATGAAGTTTATCTTGCCCGAATAAATAAAATCAGTGACCCGACTCAGCTGCGTGTCGGGAAACGTATTTATATCCCCGGGGCAACCAGTCTAAAGAACGTACCGGCAACGGTTACTCATGCAAAAGCACAGCCGACGAAGAAGCATACATCGACAACTAAAAAAACTACGACCAAAAAAACCACTAAAAAAGCCACCAAAACAACGACAAAGAAGGCTAAACCAGCTACAAAAGCCCCCGTTGGCAAAGGGACATTTATCTGGCCGGTTAAAGGGAAGCTGGTCAAGAAATTTAACACCAATTCTTCGGTCGGGAGTAAAGGGATTGAAGTCTCTGTTAAATCCGGAACTCCGGTCTCCTCTGCTGCAGCCGGCAAGGTTATATATAGTGGTGATGGTATCTCCGGATATGGCAATCTGTTGATTGTGCGTCATGATGATAAGTTCTTTACGGTTTATGGCTACAACAAGAAGAATCTTGTTAAAACCGGTGCCTTTGTCAGTAAGGGAGAGAAGCTGGCTCTTTCTGGAAAACCACCGTCTGGCGGAGTGCCCAGAATATATTTCGAGATTCGCTATGGGAAAAAACCGGTAAATCCACTTTCGTACTTACCATGATAATTAGAGTGTTTCCTTCTTGAGGAGGGGTGACGACATGACTGTACAAAATAATAATGATGTAGAGCCGAATGCGGTTGTGTTGGCTCAGGTAGAGAAGGAAGAAGCTGATACAGAGGAAATTGAAGCTGAGCCGGAGAAGGGTGTAAGCAGCCATTATGGCGATGCCATTAAACTGTATCTCAAAGAGATTCAAAAGGGGACGCTGCTGACCGCTGAAGATGAGCGTTCACTGGCTATTCTGATCGGCCAGGGTGACGAAGCCGCGCGGGCCCGCATGATCGAATCAAACCTGCGTCTGGTGGTAAAGATCGCCAAGCGTTACATGAATCGTGGCTTGCCTTTTC
>CBDUUF010000279.1:0-3227 GCA_965370375.1 uncultured Desulfuromonadaceae bacterium | reverse complement strand
CAACGCAGTCGGGCGGACTTTTTGCGACGCCATCAAAAGTGAACTTGAACAGGATCTTGAAAGGATAAATAACGATGGCCGAGATTAAACGTGCCCTGATCAGTGTGTCTGATAAAACCGGGGTTGTTGACCTGGCTCGCGAGTTGAGCAGCTTTGGTGTGGAACTTCTGTCGACCGGCGGCACGGCAAAGCTGATCCGTGATGCTGGTATGGAAGTTAAGGATGTTTCGGAATTTACCGGTTTTCCTGAGATGCTCGATGGCCGGGTCAAGACCTTGCATCCGAAGGTTCATGGCGGCTTGCTCGGCATGCGTGACAATCCTGAGCATGTGGCCAAGATGCAGGAGTACGGTATTGAGCCAATCGATATGGTGGTGGTCAATCTTTATCCGTTTGAAGCGACTGTCGCCAAGCCGGATTGTAGTCTGGAAGATGCGATTGAAAATATCGATATTGGCGGGCCGACCATGCTGCGCAGTGCAGCTAAAAACAACCGCGACGTTACTGTACTGGTCGATGCGGCTGACTATGCCGCTGTTATCGATGAAATGAAGGCGAACAGCGGTGCCGTGTCGCGGGAGACCAACTTTGGCCTGGCGGTCAAGGTTTATCAGCATACCGCCGCTTACGATGGCGCAATCTCCAATTGGCTTGGCCAGCGTCTCGGTGACGGAGTCGATCAGTTTCCGCAGACCTTGACCCTGCAATACAAAAAAGCCCAGACTATGCGTTATGGCGAAAACCCGCATCAGAACGCAGCATTCTATAAAGAAAAGGATATCCAGGAGGCTTCCATTGCAACTGCGCGTCAATTGCAAGGTAAAGCGCTCTCCTATAATAATATCGGTGATACCGACGCCGCATTGGAGTGTATTAAACAGTTTAATGGTGCTCCGGCCTGTGTGATCGTCAAACATGCCAACCCCTGCGGTGTTGCGACTGGCGCGAATCTTCTCGAAGCTTATCAACGGGCTTTCAGTACTGATACCGAGTCGGCATTCGGGGGCATCATCGCCTTTAATCGCGAACTTGATGCTGAAACCGCTCAGGCGATTGTCGACAAGCAGTTTGTCGAAGTTATCATCGCCCCGAAAGTTTCAGCGGAAGCTTCAGCAGTAGTCGCCGCCAAGAAAAATGTTCGTCTGCTCGAATGTGGTGAGTGGCCGGCCGAGCCGGGCGATCGCCTGGATTTCAAACGGGTCAACGGTGGTCTTCTGGTGCAGAATCTTGATCTGGCTTTGCACGGTGAGCTCAAGGTCGTCAGCAAGCGCCAGCCGACCGATAAAGAGATGGAAGATCTACTCTTTACCTGGCGGGTGGCCAAGTTTGTCAAGTCGAACGCGATTGTCTACGGCAAGGACGGTATGACCATCGGTGTCGGTGCCGGCCAGATGAGTCGGATCAATTCAGCCCGGATCGCCGGCATCAAGGCCGAGCACGCCGGGCTTGAAGTCAAAGGTGCGGTCATGGCTTCTGATGCGTTCTTCCCGTTTCGGGACGGTATCGATAATGCAGCTGCCGCCGGAATCGCTGCAGTCATCCAGCCGGGTGGTTCAATTCGTGATGAAGAGGTGATTGCTGCCGCTGATGAGCACGATATGGCTATGGTCTTCACGGCAATGCGCCATTTCCGCCACTAAGGGTTGAAGCGGCCCTTTTGCTCAATCTCGGCGTCAGACAAAGTCTGATCCTTGTGCGGCGTACGATGTACGCCTCCGCGGTCAGTACTTTGCCTTCCTTGACCTTGAGCAAAATTGCTCGCTTCTTGATCCTGTAGTGGGATAACAGGTCAAAGACGTAGAACGGTTTTATCCCGGAGTCTCCGTTGCTCTGGGTTAGAGGAAGTAGGAGTTCTGTTATGAAAATACTGGTAATCGGTGGTGGTGGCCGCGAGCATGCTCTGGTCTGGAAAATTGCCCAATCACCGCTGGTTGATAAAATTTATTGTGCGCCGGGTAATCCCGGGATTGCCGAGCAGGCTGAATGTGTCGCCCTTGCGGTTGACGATCTCGACGGTCTGCTTGCATTTGCCCTTGATAAGTCGATCGATCTGACCGTGGTCGGTCCGGAGCTCCCTTTAACCCTTGGGCTGGTTGACCGTTTTCAAGAGCAGGGTTTGACGGTCTTCGGGCCGAATGCCAAGGCTGCTCAACTTGAGGGGAGCAAGGTTTTCTGCAAAGATGTGATGGCCAAGTATGGTATTCCATCTGCGGCATACGGGACATTTCAGGATCGGGAGGCGGCGGTTGCTTTTGTTCGCCAGCATGGTGCGCCGATTGTCGTCAAGGTTGTTGGCCTGGCCGCCGGCAAGGGGGTGGTGGTTGCCCAGAGCGAAGACGAAGCGATTGCAGCGATCGATGCTTCTCTGATCGATGGTGCATTTGGCGAAGCCGGCAGTACGGTTGTGATTGAGGAGTTTCTCACCGGTGAAGAAGCGTCTTTTATCGCCTTTACCGATGGTGAGACCATCTTGCCGTTGGCGTCATCTCAGGATCATAAGCCGGTCTATGATGATGACAAGGGGCCGAATACAGGTGGGATGGGTGCCTATTCGCCGGCACCGGTTGTCACTGACGCGATTTATAACATGGTGGTCGAGAAGGTGCTCAAACCGTTGGTCGATGGGTTGGCGGCCGAAGGTTGTCCCTACAATGGCGTGCTGTATGCGGGGCTGATGATCGATGGTGACAAGGTCAAGGTTCTGGAATTTAACGCTCGTCTCGGTGACCCCGAAGCCCAGCCGTTGTTGTCCCGGCTCAAGTCCGACCTGGTTCCGGTGCTGGACGCCTGTGCAAAAGGTAAACTGGCCGGAGTTGAGCTGGAATGGTATGATAAGGCGTCTGTCTGTGTGGTTCTGGCTTCCGGTGGTTATCCGAAAGCTTTTGCCAAAGGCCATCCGATTCAGGGTCTTGATGCTGCCGCGACAATTGATGATTTGACGGTTTTTCATGCCGGAACTGCGACGCAAGATGGTGTTATTTTCAATAATGGTGGCCGCGTTCTCGGTGTCCGCTGGCAAGAGCGAGCTCTCCGTGGCCGACATGGCCGGGCAATACGACGTGCTGGCCAAGGCCGTCTCCGCCGGGATCGGCGAGGACTTCGCCCAGATCGGCGTGGGCCTCACCATGTTCATCGTCGAGAATATCTCGCTGCCGCCCGAGGTGGACAAGGCGCTCGATGCCGCCGCCGCTCAGTCAGCCCGCGGAGTGGACAACACGCTGGCCTGG
>CBDUUF010000278.1:0-3235 GCA_965370375.1 uncultured Desulfuromonadaceae bacterium | reverse complement strand
CGGCCTTTATCGGGCCAGTAGCGACCTGAGGCTTCTTGGCCTCTTCCTCGAGATAGAGCGCCAGAAACCGGTTTTTCAAACGTCCAAAACTACTCATAACCTGCCCTTTTCTGAAAAATTGTGATCAAAAACCGCGAAAATATAAGACAATTCGTTCCTTAAATTCATTATACTCCTGAAATTTGCCAAGGCCAATGCAACAATCAGGTTTTGATGTTAAAATCTGCCCGGACACCGATCTGCACCCAGATCATGCTGAAAAGTGCAATTAAATCTATGGGGGATAAATGCTTATTACGGGGCGAGAACGGCGGGCCAAACCGCTAGAGGTAAACGTGTTTAAAATCACTCTGTTGTTGTGCTGCGGATTGTTGCTGACAACAACTCAGGCCTCAGCCACTGACCTGATGCTAGCAAAGGTCTACTCAGAGCAGGTTAATGTCTCCGGCTGGCTGATGAGCGAAAAACTCGACGGCGTACGCGGCTACTGGGACGGCAAGCAAATGCTGTCAAAAAATGGCAACAGATTTTTTCCGCCAAAAGAATTTACTGCGAGCCTCCCCCCATTCCCCCTCGAAGGCGAACTCTGGGGTGGCCGTGGCAGTTTTGAGCAGACTGTAGGAATCGTCAAAAAACAGCAACCGCATACGGGATGGTTAGAGATACAATTCGCCATTTTCGACGTACCGCTGGCGCCGGGTGGGTTTAGTCAGCGATTGCAGCAGGCTGAAAACTGGTTTATCACCCATCCATCCAATTACGCTTTTGTCATTTCGCAGATTCCGGTTCACGGTCAGGCCGAATTACAGGTTGAATTAAACAGGATCGAACAACTCGGCGGCGAAGGCTTGATCGTGCGCAAGCCGGACGCTCTCTACACCGCCGGCCGCAGCACAGAGATTCTAAAAGTGAAAAGCTACTCGGATTCTGAGGCGACAGTGCTTGAGCATCTGCCAGGCAAAGGTAGAAATGAAGGTCGCCTCGGTTCAATATTAGTTGAACTCGCAGACGGAATAAAATTCAGAATCGGTACCGGCTTCAGCGACAGCGAGCGGGAGACACCGCCAGCTATTGGTACGGTCATCACCTTTAAACACTATGGGGCATACCAATCCGGGATTCCGAAATTTCCATCATTTTTACGCGTCCGACAGGACAATGCGTTGCAATAACACCATAACGAGAGACTAAACTTTTCCAAGTTCTTTCGACCGCCTGGTTGCCGCAGCCACCGCAGCCTGAAGTATTGCACTCAAACCACGTTCTTCCAGAACCTGAACTGCCGCAACAGTTGTCCCGCCGGGGCTACAAACCCGATCACGTAATACCGCAGGCGTTTCAGCTGTTGTCTGCACCATCTTTGCCGCGCCAACCACCGTCTGGGTTGCCAACTTCAGAGCAACTGCTTCCGGCAAGCCGTTAGCAACACCGCCTGCGGTCAACGCCTCTATTACGGAATAAATATAAGCAGGCCCAGATCCGGACAGCCCGGTCACGGCATCCATCTGCTGTTCGTTAACCTCAACCACATCGCCAATAGCGACGAAAAGCTGTCGAGCGATCTCAAGTTCAGTCACACCGGTAAACTTTCCTGGACAGATTGCCGTTGCCGCTTCACCAATCATAGCAGGTGTATTCGGCATGGCCCTGACTACGGCAGCCTCTACCGAAAAACCTTGTTCCAGTACGGTAGTTGTTACCCCGGCTAAAATCGACACCAGGATTTTGCCGGCAACCCAGCTCTGAGAAATTTCCGGCAGCACCAGTTGCAGAAGCTGTGGTTTGACTGCGAGAACCACCAGCTCAGATTTTTCAACAACCTGACAATTGCTCTCGGCAATCCGGATCTGATATTTTTCAGCCAGATATTCAGCTCGAGCGGAAGCGGGTTCATACAGTGCCACCTGCTCCGGCGCACAGCCGTTTTTCAAGACCCCTTTGAGGATTGCCTCGGCCATGTTGCCGCCGCCAACAAACCCCACTGTACTATGCATTGACATCGCTACCTCTCTTTCAGCTTGTCTGAAGCAACAGTAAATCTGAAACCCCTGGCACTGTCAAGCAATGATCTTTCCCAGAAAACTGTTGACATACCGCTGGATTGCAAGTCATAACGACCTCATTAGCGACAGGTTTTACAAAGGAAATTGATTCCGGTTATTTTCTTATTGGGTGGAGAGTCAGACATGGATATGTGGTACACCGAAAAACATTCCGATAATGTTGGCATCACCATAAAGGTGACAAAAACACTATTCTCCGGAAAAAGTGAATTCCAACAACTCGACATCGTCGAAACAGTTGACTACGGTCGGATGATGTTGCTCGACGGCCTGGTGATGGTAACCGAACGGGATGAGTTCATCTACCACGATATGATAGTCCACCCGGCGCTGTTCACCCATCCCGACCCGAAGAAGGTTCTGGTCGTTGGCGGCGGCGATGGCGGCTCAATCCGTGAGATCATGAAGCATCCCGGTGTGGAGCTGGCGGTGCTGTGCGAAATAGATGGCCTGGTGATCGACAAATCTATTGAGTTGTTGCCGGCAATGGCCTGCGAGATCGACGGCAGCAACCCGCGGGTCAAGCTGCATGTCGATGACGGCATCGCCTATATCCGCGACCACCAGGATGAATTTGATGTCATCCTGATCGACTCGACTGACCCGATCGGCCCGGCGGTCGGTCTGTTCGAAGAAGATTTCTATCGACTGGTCCATGGCGCCCTGAAGCCGAACGGCATCATGGTAGCCCAGAGCGAATCGCCTTTCTATCACGCCGAGATTCAGAAGAAGATGTACTCTAACCTGCGCGCGGTCTTCCCGATCGTCGAGATGTATCAGGCGTTTATCCCGACTTACCCGAGTGGTTTCTGGAGTTTCGCCTTTGCCAGCAAGACCTATCACCCGGTTAAAGATTTTGATCGGCAGCGTGCGGCAAACCGGGGTTTTTATACCCGCTACTACAAGGAAGATCTACACCTCGGCGCGTTCATGCTACCGACGTTTGCCCGCGAAAACATCAGTGAGTAATTGCCATGACCGCCACAACCAATAAGAACTGGACTGTAGACGAGTCAGCCGCCATGTACGGTATCCGCAACTGGGGGGCGGGCTTTTTCGACCTCAATGCCAAAGGTGAGGTGGCGGTCACAGTGCCGTTTGCAGACGGTGTGGTGTCCGTCTCGCTCATCGACATCGTCAACGGTATCGAACAACGCGGCCACGTTATGCCG
>CBDUUF010000277.1:0-3238 GCA_965370375.1 uncultured Desulfuromonadaceae bacterium | reverse complement strand
CGGCCACAATGCTGGTTCGTTATTTAAGAATCCAGCGGTTAAAGCAGCCTGGAAGCTGATTGCTGAGGCCGGCCTGCGCGGTCGGAAGGTTGGTGGCGCAAGAATCTCGGAGAAGCACACAAACTTCATTTTGAATGATGGTTCGGCAACTGCCAGTGATATTGAACAACTGATTCGACTGGTGCAGGAAAAAGTTTATGACCAGTCCGGAGTTCGGCTTGAGCCTGAGATACAGGTCCTTGGAGCATGATAAAGCAAATGACCAGAGACGATCTTAAAAATAGACGTATCGGTGTCTTAATGGGTGGCTTGTCGGCTGAGCGCGAGATCTCACTGCGTACCGGTAATGCCATTCTTACCGCACTGCAAGAGGTTGGCTATGACACGGTCGGAATTGACGCCGGAGCTGATCTGCCGGCCAGGATTGTTGCGGAGAAGATTGAGGTGGCATTCATAGCCCTGCATGGCCGGGGTGGTGAGGATGGCAGCGTTCAGGGGCTGCTTGAAACTATGCAGATACCATATACCGGCAGCGGTATTCTCGCCTCTGCGTTGGCTCTCGACAAGGTGCTGACCAAAGAAGTTCTGGTGTTTAACGACATCACTACACCAAGGTTTGATGTTTATAGAAGTGGTGAAGATGTTGAGCCAGTTATACAACGTTGCAAGGATTTTCCGGTGATTGTCAAACCGGCCCGTGAAGGTTCAACCATAGGTGTAACTATTGCTGGAAACCCTGACGAGTTACGTACTGGTTTGTCAGCGGCGGCTGAATATGATGATCTGATTCTGGTGGAAGAATTTATTAAAGGCCGTGAAACGACGGTTTCAGTATTGGACGGCAAGGCGTTGCCCATTATAGAAATCGTTGCAAAAAGCGGATTTTACGATTATGCAGCGAAATATACCGCCGGACAAACCGACTACCTGCTGCCGGCCGATTTTCCGACTGAGTTTTATAAAAAAATGCAGCTGGCGGCCGAGAAGGTATGTGCAGTAGTCGGTTGTAGTGGGGCAGCGCGGGTTGACTTTATGGTTCGGGAGAGCGAAATGTTGTGTCTGGAAGTAAATACAATTCCGGGCATGACGGCGACCAGCCTGCTGCCAAAAGCGGCCGCTGAAGCCGGCATCGATTTTACTGAACTGGTACAGCGAATCCTCGAGGGGGCGTCTCCCGTTTAGCGGGAGCAAAGCAATATCATGGTGGATATGAAGGGCCAAAAACGCCGAAAGAACAAAAGTAATCGGCTGAAAAAAAGTAAAAGGCCACCACACAACTGGCAGGGCGTTTTTCACCGTGGGTTGCGCTTGATCTTGTTTAGCGGCAGCGCCTTGTTGATCATAAGTGGAAGTTTTCTTGCGGTAAGGATGTTATTTGAATCGGGATATTTTGGTGTGGAGCAAATTCGCATTATGAACCTGAAGCGGTTGAACAGTGAAGAGATTGTCGCTGAATCAGATATTCGCGGTGGCGATAATATTTTCAAGCTCAACCTGGAGATGATTAGTAAAAAAATTGAAGAGAATCCGTGGGTCGCTCGAGCAGAGATTGAGCGGATCTTTCCCCGGGAGGTGGTTATCAGGGTGACGGAGCGCGAGGAGCGCGCAATCATCAATTTGAACTATTTATATTATGTCGATAACCAGGGCGAAATATTCAAGCAACTTTCGGCTCGGGATCGACTTGACTATCCGGTTATTACCGGGCTGGATCGGGAATATTTTCTGAAGCAACCGGAGAAAGCCGAAGCGCTGTTGCTCAAGGCAGTTAATTTACTAGATATGCTGGCCACCAATACAATCTTTACTGTCGATCATATATCAGAGATTCACATCGACCTTAAAGCGGGGTTTATCCTGACCACAAACCAATCAGGAATACCGGTGATGTTGGGGCACGACCGGTTCAGACAAAAACTGGCAAGGCTGGAAAAGATTTATCACGAAATAGAACCGAAGCTGGCATCGCTTAAAGGGATTGATTTGAATGTTGCCGATCGGGTCATCGTGCAAATGAATCGAAAAATTGCTTACGTAAAGAGCTGAAAAATTGTTTTGCATAGATAATTTTCAAGACAGCAAAGAAAGGGTGAGCGATGAGCAGTATAAGAGAAAATCTGATTGTCGGACTCGATATCGGTACGACAAAGATCTGCGCCATCGTCGGCAATCTGACTGACGAAGGGTTGGATATTGTCGGGATCGGCACCAGCCCATCAAAAGGGTTGCGCAAAGGTGTCGTTATCAATATCGAGAGCACAGTTGAGGCGATCCGTACAGCGCTGCAGGAAGCTGAGCTGATGGCCGGCTGCGAGATCAAATCGGTGTTTGTTGGCATCGCCGGAGGACACATCAAGGGTGCGAACTCCCAGGGGGTCATCGCCATCAAAAACCGCGAGGTTACGCGTGAGGATGTCCGGCGGGTTATTGATGCCGCGAAAGCGATTGCGATCCCGATGGACCGTGAGGTGATCCACATCCTGCCGCAGGAGTTTATTATCGACGATCAGGACGGGATCAAGGAGCCACTCGGCATGAGCGGAGTGCGGCTGGAGTCGAAGGTGCACATCGTGACCGGAGCCGTCGCCAGTGCACAAAACATCATCAAAAGCTGCAACCGGGCTGGCGTAGATGTCGCCGACATTGTACTGGAACAGCTTGCTTCAGCCGAGGCGGTGTTGACCTCTGATGAAAAGGATCTCGGCGTAGCGCTGATTGACATTGGCGGCGGGACAACTGATATTGCGCTTTATGTCGATGGTGCTATCAAACACACCTCGGTATTGTCACTTGGCGGCAACCATCTGAGCAACGATATCGCCGTCGGCTTGCGGACACCGATGAATGAAGCCGAAAAAATTAAGCAGAAGTACGGTTGCTGCCTGACCTCGATGGTCGGCCGCGATGAAACGATTGAAGTGCCATCGGTTGGTGGTCGGGAGCCGCGAGTGTTGTCGCGACAACTGCTATCTGAAATTCTTGAGCCGCGGGTAGAGGAAATCTTTAGCCTGGTTAACCGGGAAATTATCCGCAGCGGTTATGAGGATCTGATCGCATCCGGTGCAGTTATTACTGGTGGCTCATCAATCCTCGAAGGGATGCCGGAGTTGGCTGAGCAAGTATTCAACTTGCCGGTGCGGCGAGCGGCACCAACCGGAATTGGTGGCTTGACCGATGTTGTCAATTCACCGATTCACGCAACCGGCGTTGGCCTGGTGAAATATGGCAGCCGTAATTT
>CBDUUF010000276.1:0-3243 GCA_965370375.1 uncultured Desulfuromonadaceae bacterium | reverse complement strand
CCTGATGACCGGCTCAATCGGTCACTGGCAACACTCGCTCTGGGTGGAGCGGCTGGTGCACAGCTTTTACGGGTGCATGATGTTGCTGCTTCGCGAGAAGTGGCGAGGATGGCCTGGGCTATCGGACAAGGTGGTTCACCTGATATTTGAGTGAATGAAAATATATGAACGAGATCCTCCATAGCATAAATCTCAGATGGTTGCTCGACCTGCTCGATATCGCGCTGGTCTCGTTTATTATCTATCGTATCTTCCTGTTGATCAAAGGAACACGGGCGGTACAGATGCTGCTCGGTCTGGCCGTCATCCTGCTCGTCTATGTCTCCGCCCAGATCGGGGAGCTTTATACCCTGCACTGGATTCTTGATAATTTTCTCTCCTCGATCATCCTGGTTATTGTTGTCATTTTTCAGAGCGACATTCGTCGGGCCTTGATCCATGTCGGCCGCAATCCTTTTTTTGCGGATTTGTCTTATCGGGAAGAGTCTGAAATCCTTGAGGAGCTGACCAAAGCCTGCTCTGCATTGGCAGCGCGGCGCATCGGGGCTTTGATTGTGATTGAAAGAGAGACGGGGATTAATGATTTCCTCGAGGTTGGGGTTGAGATTGATGCCAAGGTTTCAAGTGAATTGATCCAGACCGTTTTCAACCCGGCGGCACCGGTGCATGATGGTGCCCTTGTCTTACAGGAAGGGCGGTTGAAGCGGGCCGGTTGTTTCCTGCCGTTGACTCAGGAGACAGCAGTCAGCCGAAAGCTCGGCACCCGGCACCGGGCGGCGATAGGTCTGACCGAACTGGTAGATGCGGTAGCGATCGTTGTTTCGGAAGAGACCGGCAAGATGTCTGTGGTGGTTGGCGGACGCTTGACCAAGGATCTGGATACGCCGACACTTAAGCGTGTGCTTACCCGTCTGCTGAACCCCAGGAAGCCGACCAAAAAACAACAGAAACGGTAGAATGTCGTGAACATGTTGACTGAAAACTGGATGATGAAGCTTCTGTCGCTGGTATTCGCGCTGGTACTGTGGTTCTTCGTGATGGGCGAACAGGACCTTGAAAAAGGTTTTGCCATCCCGGTCGAGTTGTCAAATCTCCCGGAAGGGTTAATTGTCAGCAACGAGGTTCCGAGTCTGCTCGATGTACGGATCAGCGGCCCGCGGTCGGTATTGATGAATCTTGACTCAGGTGAATTGGCTATCGATATAGATCTGGATGGGTTGAGCACCGGGGTGACTTCATATAAGCGCCTTGAAGAACGTTTCAACCTGTCCCGTAATCTTAAAGTTACCCGGACCTCGCCGTCGATTATTGAAGTCAGGCTTGAACGGGTTCGCGCAAAACGCGTACCGGTAAAAGTGATTGTTGGTGATGATCCGCCTGACGGGTTCAAGATCGTTGCAGTTACCGCCAAACCGTCACACGTGACGGTCAGTGGTGCCGGCAGCGAACTGAAACTGGTCAATGAAGTCCTGACTGACCCGGTGCAGATCCCTGAAGTGAGTGAAGACATACCTGAAGTAAGTGAAAATTTAGTGCAGACGGTTGCGCTCGATTTTGTCGGTAAATTTACCGCTCTTAAAGACGCTAAGACGGTTGAGGTTACGATTTCTTTAAAACCGGTCAAACAATCTAAATAGAAGGTAGCGAATGAAAAAGAAACTGTTCGGGACTGACGGGGTCCGTGGTGTGGCAAATGTCCACCCGATGACCACAGAAATAGCCATGCAACTGGGGCGCGCGATGGCCTATCTGTCCCGGGATGGCGATCGCCGCCACCGGATTATTATCGGCAAGGATACTCGACTCTCCTGTTACATGCTGGAGAACGCCCTGGTCGCCGGCATCTGCTCAATGGGGGTCGATGTGTATCTGGTCGGGCCGATGCCGACGCCGGCCATCGCTTTTCTGACCTCATCAATGCGGGCTGACGCCGGAGTGATGATTTCTGCATCACATAATCCCTATCAGGACAATGGCATCAAGTTTTTCTCTAATGATGGTTTTAAGTTGCCGGATGCGACCGAGCTGGAGATTGAGGAGTTGGTCTCGTCCAATAGTATCGATTCATTGCGGCCGGTTGCAGATGCGGTCGGCAAGGCATACCGGTTGGACGACGCCAGTGGTCGTTATATTGTGTTTCTTAAACATTCTTTCCCGCGTGATCTGGATCTTAACGGTTTGCGTATTGTGCTCGACTGTGCCAACGGCGCCGCTTATAAAGTAGCGCCGACCGTTCTGGAGGAGTTAGGGGCGACGGTAATAACAATTGGCGTATCGCCGAACGGTACCAATATCAACGCTAACTGTGGCTCGATGTATCTTGAGCCGCTTGCGCAAGCGGTCAAGGAGCATAAAGCCGATCTCGGTATGGCCTTGGATGGTGACGCCGACCGGATAATGTTTGTCGATGAAAACGGCGCTACGGTTGACGGTGACCAGATTATGGCAATTTGCGCCACTGAAATGCTCAAACGTGACCTGTTGTCGAAGCAGACTCTGGTGGCGACGGTAATGAGCAATATGGGCCTCGATATTGCGATCAAGCAGGCTGGCGGTAAGATCATCAAGACCGATGTAGGCGACCGTTATGTAGTCGAATCGATGCGCCGTGGCGGTTACAACCTGGGCGGCGAACAGTCCGGCCACATGATCTTCCTCGACCATAATACGACTGGTGACGGGATGATTTCAGCGTTGCAGGTGTTGGCCATTGTGCAGCGGACCGGCAAGCGGCTGTCTGAGCTGGCGCAAGTTATGCGGGTGTTGCCGCAAGTTTTGTTGAACGTCCGTGTTGCCGAAAAGCGGCCACTTGAGTCAATCCCGGAAATCATGCAAAGCATCATCGCCGTTGAGTCAGAACTGCAGAACAGAGGGCGAGTCCTGATTCGTTACTCAGGGACCGAACCGTTGTTGCGTGTTATGCTTGAAGGTGAAGATCCGGAGCGCATCCGGGAGCTCGCTCAGGATATTGTAGATGCAGTAGAAAAACATCTCGGTGTCAGGAATCAGGAGATATGACCGTGGCTAAACTTGGAGTAAATGTCGACCATGTTGCGACGATTCGTCAGGCCCGGGGTGGCAACGAGCCCGACCCTGTTGCGGCGGCTATTTTGTCTGAGCTTGCCGGTGCTGACGGGATCACCATTCATTTGCGTGAAGATCGTCGGCATATTCAGCCGCGTGATGTTGATTTGCTCCGACGTACTATCAAAACCAGGTTGAATCTTGAAATGGCCCCGACCG
>CBDUUF010000275.1:0-3244 GCA_965370375.1 uncultured Desulfuromonadaceae bacterium | reverse complement strand
TATTCTCAAACGCTCAAATTTTCGCTTCGGCCCGGTAAGTCCGACAGGCTGCTAGCACAGCTTAAACTAACGCATCTCGCTGGTTATTTGGCGCCATCTGGAGTGACGTTACAAGAAGAGGGCCGTCGGCCCTCTTTTTTTCTTGAACTGCGGAGTATCCTTCCATGTTTGAACTGTTCAGGCGATATCGCAGTCAAATCCTGATCTGCGTACTCATTCTGACAGCATTGCTGTTCTATTCAGCCAACCTGCGCCGGGGCGGCGCCTCAACTATTTTTGAGCGGGCGATTCTGCAGGTGACCACACCTTTGCACAGTGCTCTTGATAAGGTCTGGAGGGGAGCGGCTGATGCCTGGACCCATTACCTCTGGTTGATCGACACCGGTTACGAGAATGATCGACTGCTGACAGAGAATCGACAAATCAAAGCCGATTTGATGCAGGTTCAGGAAATTCGTCTGGCCAATGAACGGCTGCGCAAGCTACTCGATTTCAAGGCGGACGTTAACCTTGTAACCTTGCCGGCCCAGGTTATCAGTGAGGACGCTTCGAGCTGGTTCCGAACCGTGGTTATTGATAAAGGTTCGGATAACGGGGTTGCAGAGGGGATGCCGGTGGTTGTCGCCGAAGGTGTCGTCGGCCGAACCATCCGCGTGGCGGCGCATCAGTCGCGAGTGCTGTTGATTACCGATGCTTCATCGGCTGTGGCCTCTCTGGTGCAGAAAAACCGGATCCGCGGCATTTGCCGGGGGAAGGGGGCTAGTCTGACCCTCGATTTTGCCTTGCGGCTGGAAGATATAGGCGAAGGCGATCTGATCGTTACCTCGGGCACCGGTGGGGTCTTCCCGAAAGGTTTAACCATCGGTTATGTTGAACATGTTTCGTTGGTTGAATATGGCTTGTTTCAGCCGGTCAGCGTGAAGCCGACTGTCGATTTCTCCAGGTTAGAAGAGGTTCTTGTTCTGCTCAGGGAGAAGCCATGAGACGCGTCATTCTTTGTGCCCTGTTCGGTCTGGTCGGTTTGTTGATTCAGACGGCGGTCTTCCCCCGGATACTTCCCTTTCAGTTGAAACCTGATCTGATCCTGATCTTGATTGTCTATCTTGGCATCAGCCAAAAATACGGTTTCTGTGGTCTTTTCGCATTTAGTATCGGTCTACTTTATGACGTGTTCGCCGGTAGTGCTTTTGGCTTGCACGGTATGATCTTGTTGCTGGTGGTCTTGATTATCCGTAGTACCATCGGTTTTTTCAATGCTGAAAACCCGTTTTTGTTGTTGTTCCTGGTCGCCTGCGGGACCGCGTTGCAAGCCAGCCTGCTGGTCCTGCTCGGTACTTTTGCTGAAGCTGGGGCCCTCTGGCAGATTGTACTTAAGCACCTCCCGGGCCAACTGGTGGCCAACATAGTCGCAGCTGCCTTGCTGATGCTGATTGCTACTTATTTGCAGAAGCGCTTCCCCCGGTTAGTCATACCGGGTATGCAGCGCCTGGATGAGCGTTATGAAGGTTAGATCCAGCTGGGTTGATCTTCCCCGTCTGAAATCACGTTTCACCGCCTTGATCATCGTGGTGTTGCTGGTGTTCACGGTGCTGTTGTTGCGACTTTGGTTTCTGCAGATCATCAGTGCTGAGCGCTACCAACTCTTGTCAGAAAAAAACCGGATACGCTACTTGCCGGTCGCAGCCGAGCGTGGTCCAATTTATGATCGATATGGCGAGTTGCTGGTGGATAACCGACCTGGCTTTACCATTGCTGCCCTGCGGCAGGAGGTAGACGACAGCGCCGAAATGGTTAAACGATTGGCTGGTTATCTTCAGGTTGACGAGGATATTCTTGCCGCCAAATGGAAAAAGGGCCAATCCCTGCCGCGTTATCGGCCGGTTCCGTTGGCGGTCAACGTCGATCGGGATGCGGTTGAGCAGGTTCAAGAGAACGCGATCAACCTGCCTGGAGTTCTAACGCTGGTTACACCGGTAAGGGCCTACCCTTATGGTGAGCTTGGCGCACACCTGTTCGGTTATCTCGGTGAGATAACCGAAGATGAACTGCGCAATCCAAAATTCAGCGACTACCGCGGCACTGATTTTGTCGGCAAGTCCGGACTTGAGAAGTATCTTGAGAGCTATCTGCGTGGTCAGGAAGGTGAGCGGCTACTTGAGGTCGATGTCAAAGGTAAGGGGTTACGTACCTTGAAAACCCTCGAGCCACGGCCGGGTCTTAAGGTGTTTCTGACGCTGGACAAGCAGATTCAGCAGGCCGCCGAAGTAGCTTTCGGCGATCAGGCCGGCGCGGCAGTGGCGATTGATGTAAAAACCGGGGCAATCCTGGCCATGACCAGCAAACCATCTTTTGACCCGGCTTTTTTCGCCCGGGGCATAACTGGCGATGAATGGCTGGCGCTGCTACAGAATGATCGTCATCCGTTGACCAACAAGGCGTTGAAGGGGCAATACCCGCCCGGCTCTACTTTTAAGCTGGTCACGGCTCTGGCTGCGTTGCGCAGCGGTTTGGTCTCTGCCGATTTCACCGTCGATTGTAAAGGCAAGATTAAACTGGGTAATCGTGAATTCCGTTGCTGGAAAAAGCGCGGGCATGGTGAAACTGATCTAAAAAAAGCTGTCCGCGAAAGTTGTGATGTTTGGTTTTACGAAGTCGGCCTGAAAATCGGTATTGACCGTATTGCTGAAATGTCGCGTGAACTGGGCCTCGATTCGATCAGTGGCTATCAGCCGGAAAGAGAGCGGAGCGGACTGATCCCGGATTCGGCATGGAAAAAACGCCGCTTCAATGATCGATGGTATGATGGCGAGACCGTCATTGCCGCAATCGGTCAGGGGTTTGTGTTGGCGACACCGATGCAGCTGGCGGTAATGACGGCAACGATTGCCAACGGCGGTCACGTCATGCGGCCTTATATTGTTGACCGGATTGAGGATTTTGACGGCGAAGTGGTTATGCAGCATTCTGTGGATCAACTAAGCACAGCGCAGCTGGATGTTGCCGAGTTAGAGATCCTTCACGCCGGACTTGAAGCGGTGGTCAACGAGCCGCACGGAACCGGGTGGCCAAGTCGTTTACCAAATATTACAGTTGCCGGGAAAACCGGAACGTCTCAGGTCATCAGGATGAAAGCCGATGACGAGGCAGATGATGATGAGGAAGAGATCAAGTACAAACATCGCGACCATGGTCTGTTTGTCGCTTACGCACCGGCCGAAGACCCGGAGATTGCTGTTGCCGTAAT
>CBDUUF010000274.1:0-3247 GCA_965370375.1 uncultured Desulfuromonadaceae bacterium | reverse complement strand
CAGTAAAGAAATCGCTGAAATCATGGGTCTTTCCGTGAGAACCATTGAGTTTCATCGAACGAAAATCCGCCAAAAATTCGGCCTGAAAACCGGCAAAGACAACCTGCAGGCGCACCTGATAGCGCTTGGACCGCGTGCGTAGGGTGGAAGGTAAAAGGTAGGTGAAAGGAAAAAGGTGAAAGGAGATGACGTCGGTAAATTTGACGGGCAGGGTTTGTTGATTAACCTTGTTTGTTCTGTTCCAATTTGGATATTTTTGCCAGCTTCATTCTTCGTGTCTTCGTGGCTGAACTTTTATCGATCATCTCCACTAGTTTTGTTTAGTAATTTCTATGTAATTTTTTACGGTTGACACCTTCCCCCTTCCTCGATAAAAAGTAACCTGAATATAGATTTTTTTAATATGATTTTAATTTATGCATTCATTATTATAGAAATGCATTAATGTTGACCAGTTTAGTGTATATAGACAGGATAACAGATTATGAAATAAAATACCCTAAAAAGACACTTTTTTTACATACTCAAACTTTTTTTCCTGGAGGTGAATATAGGTTATTGATTTTTATATAAATTTTAATCTTGTTCTGCCTGTAATCCAGGCATGATTTTTGCAAAATTTATAGTTTTGGTTTATTTTTTTATAAGAATTACAGATTTTTAGATCTAGTACATTTCTCACGGCACGATCTGAACCATTACCGCCTGAATAAACGTTTTTTTCGTTATAGGGAGGCCATCATGAGTCTAACCAGAAGATTCCGCCGGCGATTCCAAAGAAAACAAGCAAGCGCCAAGAAACCACGCAAGGTCTATTTTGAACCGCTCGAACCGCGAATATTGCTGGATGCCTTAACCCACGATATGGAGGCAACCGGTATCCATAATGTCCTGCTGCATCTGGAAGACGACACGGTTCAAATTATCAACAAGGGTGATGACACCGTCATCGACAGCCAGGGCCTATCGGATTTTTCCAACACGGATGCGGTCATCATCACCGGTTCGGCTGAAAATGACAGCCTGACCATCGATTTCGATCCGTCGTTCCATATTCCCGGCGGGATCCAATTCGTGGACACCTCCAACGCCGACAGCGATCTGCTTGAAATCGTCGGTCAGGATACCGACTGGCGCATTACCGGCACCAATGCGGGTATCGCTGGCATGGTTATATTCAGCGGCGTAGAGAACCTGACCGGTGGAGATGGCACAAATGACACATTTCGGTTCGACGACGGAGCCCAGGTCACCGGGAGCATTGACGGCGGACCGGGCGGCGTCAATACGCTCGACTACTCTGCCTATCAAAGCGGAGTCCAGGTGGATCTGAGTAAAGGAGATGCTACCGCTACCGACGGCATTACCAATATTATAAATATTGTCGGCGGTGACGGTAGCGATACCCTGATCGGCGACAGCGGTGCCAATCTGCTGATCGGCGGAGGCGGAGACGATACCCTGCATGGAGGTGATGACAACGATCTGCTCAGTGGTGGTGGCGGGATAGACGACATCAGCGGTGATGAAGGATTGGATACCCTGGTTGAAATTGCCGATGCTGACATGATCCTCAGCGATAGCTTCTTGACCATCGGTGTCGAAAGCAACAGTCTATCCGGTCTTGAAGCGGCAGAACTGACTGGTGGTGACAGTGCCAATATTCTGGATGCGTCCGGCTTTACCCGTGGGCCGGTCAGTCTGGACGGCGGTGCCGGCAACGATGTCCTGATCGGAACCGATAAAGACGATATCCTGACCGGCGGAACGGGTGATGATATCCTGACCGGCGGTGCAGGAATTGATGAAATCTCCGGTGACGAAGGCACAGATACTGTTGTTGAAAATCGCGATGACGATTTTATGCTGCATGATCAAAGCGACACAGATGCAGCCGACGATGCGACTCTGATCATCGGCGACGAAAGTGAGCTGTTACTGGGTGTTGAACAGGTCGAATTTACTGCCGGTTCGTCTGACAATCTTTTTGATGCCGGCGACTTCAGTCTCGGTGCTGTGACCCTTGCTGCTGAAGCAGGAACCGACACCCTCGATTTCAGTTTTGCCGCAGGCGATATCAGTTACGCCTTCCAGTCCCTCGACCAACTTACGGTGACCGATGATTCCGGCGTTATCAACATCTCTGCCTCCGACTTCTCTCTATTCAATAGCGGCTCCGGTATCGATACAGCCGACTTCTCCCTGCTCAGCGACAGCCTGACCTTCGTCATCCTTACCGACGGCAGTATCAGCGTCAGTAACGGCATCTATTCCATAGAAACGGATGGGAGTGTCACCCTTAGCGGAGGTCCGGTGCTTGAGTTTGCCGGCCTCAACAACCTGATCGGCGGCAGTGCTCAAAATTTTTTCGTCTTTGAGGAAGGAGCGGCTCTTGAGGGGACCATCGATGGCGGGTCAGGCCTCGATAGCTTGCTCGATTATTCCGCTTTCAGCGACAGCATCTTTGTTGATATGCAGACCCCGGATGCCGATGGTTCAACCGGTTCGGCCTCCGGAACTTACGGGATCAGCCGGATACAGGATGTCATCGGTAGTGGCGGTGACGATCTGCTCTATGGCGACAGTGCAGACAACTTGCTGCTCGGTGGTGACGGCGATGATAGTTTCAGCAGTGGCGGCGGGTCCGACCGGATCGCTGGAGGGCTCGGTGATGACATCCTTGAAGAGTCGAATAACGCACTGGATACAGTCCTGACCGATATGGCGGATGATGCTGGCACTCCACTCTTTACTGAAGACGCAACCTTAACAATCGACAGCACGACAACGGTTCTTTCCGGAGTTGAAGAGTTCATTCTTCGCGGCGGCGATGGTGGCAACCGTATCGACGCCTCCGCTTTCACCGGCGGTACGGTTGCCCTCTATGGCGGGGCGGGCAGCGATGAGCTGATCGGCGGCGGTGGTGATGATATCCTTTCCGGAGGAGACGGAGCTGACATCCTGACAGGCGGCGGAGGGATCGACACGCTGGTTGAAGAGCGCAATGCCGATTTTACCTTGACAGACACGACTCTGGTTATCGGTATTGAAGGCATCGACAGCCTTATATCCATCGAACAGGCCAAGTTGACCGGTGGGGTTGATGCGAACATTCTCGATGCTTCAAGTTTCACGTTCGGTCGAGTGTCCCTCGATGGGGATGCAGGCGACGATATCCTGCGCGGCGGCAGCAGTGACGATTTCCTGACTGGCGGCGAAGGCGTTGACAGCCTGTTCGGTGGCGGTG
>CBDUUF010000273.1:0-3265 GCA_965370375.1 uncultured Desulfuromonadaceae bacterium | reverse complement strand
ACGAGGACGACTGTGATAAGCATTGTTCTGATGGTATTCATGGTGCTTCTCCTTTGCTGTGATGCGCGACTTATTCTCAAGCCGTGATCCGGTAAATAACTCTTTTTGGGCTATTGCCTTTAAATGGTAAACGCCCACCTCTGGTTTGACCGAAGGTGAGCGCTGTTGGGTTTCCAAAATGGATTGCTAACGGCACCCGCTCTCTTCGGCAGCCCGGCCACCCGCTTTCGCATAAAGCTTCAGCGCGTCCGTGACTTTGCGTCCCCGGGTTACCCCGGGTTTGCTCTTATCGGAGAATCGAGTTGATTCTGATGTTGATAGAATAATAGAGCAAAAGGTAAGCCAACTATCCAGGCAATATGATTTGCGTATGATAAGTTATTGAAATAACGGTGATAATAATCAAATAAACTATTACTATGCCGGTCGTCTTTAGTGGAAAAGTGCAACAAATGACAATTTGTGCGCGATATATGTGACAAAAAATGGCACATAGTGGCGCATGGACTGACACACAATTGTGTCAACAAGACAAGGCATTGACAACGCAAACGGGGGATGGCAGCTAGCCATCCCCCGATTGAATCTACAACGATATACTGGTTAAGTGATTTCTATCAACTCCAGCTCAAAGGTCAGGTCCTGGCCGGCGAGGTGGTGATTGGCGTCGAGGGTGATCTGATCACCGTCAATTTTCGTGATGGTGACAACCATTTCTTGGCCATCCGGGGTGTCGATCTGAAACTGCTGGCCGACCTCCGGGGTCATGTCTTCGGCAAATTGATTGCGCTCAATCTGAAACACCATCTCGTCGTTCGGTGTGCCATACGCTTCTTCGGCCGGGATGGTCACGGTTTTTACGTCACCGATGATCATGCCGGGGATCGCTTCATCAAAGCCTTTGATCAACTGGCCTTCGCCAATAGTAAATTCAAGCGGCTCAGCTTCGCGTGATGAGTCGAATACCGATCCGTCAGTCAGGGTGCCGGTGTAGTGAACCTTTACTTTATCGTTTTTCTTTGCCTGCGACATTCTGACTCCTATATCTGATAGCTTTATGATTGAGATTGTTGCGACCATAACAGATTCAATCAGAAATGAAAATGTGTCACAGGTTAAATGTCAGGAACGATCCAGCCAGGAGAGGGCGTCCTTGACCGAATTCTGGTCAAATTTGAAGCGGAATTGCAGGAAGGCACCCTGGGCGGTGTGATCACTGCCGGAAAGATCCTTGTCGGAGAAGCCGGAAAAGTTGTAGCCGAGGCTGACCCAGAGGTTGGTCACCGGGCTGAAGCCGAGTGAGAGGCCGGAACGGTAGCTGATTCGGCTCGATTCCCAGTCGTGCAGAGTGGCCGCATGGAAGCCGATATCCCATCTGCGTGTCAGATCATAGCGGACTTCGCCACCGAGTGAATCGGTGTAGCCGGCAAGCTGCAGTGTGTTGATGGTCTCTTTTACATACTTGGAGCCGTACTGCAGCGCCAGGTTGAGATCTTTGGTCAGACGCCAGTGGCCTTTCAGGCGGTTGACGATGCGCCAGCTGTCAATTTCGATTGATGCACCTGAGTCACGATCGGTGATCAGATCAAGCCGATTCAGAATGATCTTGCGGCCACCTTCTGGTCGCCAGGCAAGTCCAAAGCGCAGATCGCCGGAAGTCCTGTCGCCGGTCAGGTGACGATTCTCCTGCAACAGGAATAGGCCGAGGCTGAGGCCTAGTCCGGAGCGAGGCTCAATGGTGTAGCCGCTGCGCAATCCCCAGCGATCTTCGGTGTCGCTTTTTCTGAACTCAATGCGGCTGTCCCACATCCAGAGCTGCTTGCGCAGGTTGCTGCCGACCGAGATGGCGGTGAAATCTTCGCTGCTGCCCGAGGCCGGTGGCTGATCCGGATGGATCGGGCTTCCGACTTGCCCAGTGATAGTCTGGCTGCGATCAAGCGAGACGTCGGCTGACCAGTACGGGTTGATCTGCCAGGCCTGGGTCAGGCCGAGATTGGCAAAGACCCGACGACTCTGTTCGACGGTCTGCTGTTCAACCGAAGTTCGGGCCTGGAATCCATTCCACGGTGTGGCACGAAGACCGATACGGGTCGATGCCGTGTCGGCGTTGTCGCCGAAGGTGAATTCCTGTTGGGCAAAGGCGGTCATCATCCGATTCAGAACATAGTCGGCGCCAAGCAGACTGCGGGTCGGATAGTCGCTGCTCTGGGTGCTGCCGCCAACCGATTGTTCATGTCGGGCCTTGAACGTCAGTTTTTTAGTGGCATACCAGTCTGCCCCGAGAATTGCCTGATTCGAATTGTTCCGTTCGCCGGTTGCCAGGGTGTCAGTGGCGGTGCGCAGCCCACCGGTCAAAAGGTATTTGTCAGCTGAGTAACTGGCGCTGGCTGACGCAACCGTGCGGTTGGCGTCGGTCGAAAGATTCTCCTGGCGAAAAGCTTCACCGAAGATCGAAACCTGTTTCGAGAAGCGCCAGACACCGTCCACGCCATATTTGCGTGTGCCGGATTCGCTGGCGTTTTGTTGGCCAAGCCCAAAGTCGGCTTGCTGCTCCCGGTAGTAAACCCGAGCATCGTAGAGCCGGGAGGTGTGCTGTAATTCTGCCAGCCAGGCGGCTCCAGCGATAGAGCCGGATGGTGCTGTCTGCTTGCTGCTGGCATATTCAGCATGGAGAGTGTTTGCCGGGTTCACGTACCAGGTTGCATCTACGCCGTACAAATCACCTTCGATTCCACCCAGGCCTTCGTGAACAAGTGACGCACCAAGTTCGAGTCGCTGTCTGAGGGTCCGCACATAAGCCCGGCCGCCATACTGATAATCGCTATCTGTATTGTCGAACGTTTCGTAATCGGCGACGATATAAATCGGGTTGAAATTTTCATCCCGGCTGACGATCGGCTCCTTGAAGTAGAGGCTGCCGTCGTCATAGTCGATGTTGTAATCAATGTGCCGCTGTAGAATACGGCTGTCGATGATCCGCTCAGAATGATAGCGATCGCGAACCTCGATCACAATTTTGTCCGAGTTGAGAACGATATCGTTGCGGCTCAGATGGTAAAGGCCGGAGGTCCCGTCGCCGCGAATTTCATCACGGATAAACGCCTGGGCGGTATCACTGGCAAAAGCGTTGTAGCCGTAATTATTGCCGGTGTACTCACTCTTGATACCGGTCAAGCTCCGACTGTAGCGACTCAGTTCAGTTGTGGTCAATCCGGTGTCAAAATCGCCGAATACGGCATAGAACAAATCCTTTTCAACCCGCACA
>CBDUUF010000272.1:0-3267 GCA_965370375.1 uncultured Desulfuromonadaceae bacterium | reverse complement strand
GGGCAATGGATATGCAAACAAATGGCAGATAGCTAAAGATAACTTTACACAAACGATACAGCTCTTAACCCACGCTTTAGGTTCTTTTCCATATAGTGGAGTCATCAAAACGAAGCAGACCCACTAACGGAAAGAGGAGAATAAATCATGAAAAAAAGAATTTTGGTTCCGACCCTGGTTGTTGGCACATTGTTAATCGGCAGTCTGGTTATGGCCGGCCCCGGTGGCTATGGTAGAGGCAACTGCGATGGTGGTGGCTACGGCAATGGCAACGGGCAGGGTATGATGAACTACGAGCAGCATGAAGAGCGGATGGGGCAGCGCATGGAAATGATGGACACCATCCTTGACCTGACGGAAGAGCAAAAGGGTCAGATTGAGACACTGCTCAACCAGAAACACCAGGACAAACAGGAATTGCACGAACAGATGCAGGCCAGCCGCGAGGCGATGCGCGAAGCCCGCAATGCTGACACCTTCAACGAAGCCGACTTCCGTGCCAAAGCAGCGGTGCAGGCTGAACTGAAAACCGAAATGATGGTTGCGCACGCTAAACTGAAACAGCAGATTCGTGCGCTACTCACCCCGGAGCAGCAGGAAAAAGCCGACACACTCGGTGGGATGATGGGCGGGCATGGCAAAGGCCGTCATCACGGTGGCATGGGTTTCTAACCCTCCTAAGGAAGAACAAATCAGTAAAAAAGCGGGTTCTCAGTCAGAGAACCCGCTTTTTTGCTATCGTAACTATAATTTTAGTGCAGAAAAACCATACAAAAACCAAAAATTCCCTGTTGTTGCTGCGAAAAAGGGTAAGCTATTAATATCAATGAGGGAAACAAAGGTTAACGCTAAAAATGCGCAAGATTGTAATCATTGACGACGATCAGCACTTTCTGGAGT
Source organism: uncultured Desulfuromonadaceae bacterium (assembly GCA_965370375.1). Taxonomy (GTDB): domain Bacteria; phylum Desulfobacterota; class Desulfuromonadia; order Desulfuromonadales; family UBA2294; genus Kmv16. The sequence goes on along the minus strand of CBDUUF010000272.1, from coordinate 2,367 downwards.
TCCTGTCCGACTATGTCCGGGAATATTACCCCCTGCTTGAAATCCTCTCCTTTAACGACCCGATCAAAAGTCTGCCGGCGATCAAGGTCGACATCGATCTGCTACTGATCGACCTCGAAATGCCGGGACTCGACGGCACCAAAATTCTCGCTTACGCCCGTGAAAAGGGGGTCGGCAAAAACAAAATCATCATCCTCTCCGGCCATGAAGCCGAATACTTACACCAACGAATTCCAATGGGGGAATGCCTGGCAGTCCTCAACAAACATGAGGCGAGGCAAAAGGAAGTCCTCGACATGGTATTCAAGGCGTTGCAGGAAAAATAACTGCTAAAATCAAGCTTCAACCGCCGCCGTACTCCCCCGACGACTGATTAAAACCCCGCTAAACACCAGCCCACAGGCGCACCATTGCCAGAAAGTCATGGTTTCGCCAAGAACCAACATCCCCAGCACCACGCTGTAAACCGGAATCAGGTTGATGAAACCAGCGGCCTGATTGGCCGGAATCTGGCTGACGCCGTAGTTATACAGTCCGTATGCGAACAGGGTGACAACAATTCCCAGGTAAATGATTGCCAACACCGGTACCGGCAAAAAGACCTCGGGCAGCTTGGTGCCGGGCAGGAACAAAAACGGCAAGAAAAATATCGAGCCGATGAACGCCTGACTGGCGGTGATAAAACTGACCGAAAACCGTGAGGTTAAGTGCTTGAGCACAATGGTGTAACCAGCTGCGCAGACCATAGCCAGAAATTCATAGAAGTTGCCGAGCAATGGGTTCGGAGCGGAATCGGTCTGTTCACCGGCCAGGCTGAGCCATAACGCACCGATGACGGCAATGCAAAAGCCGATCAATGCCTGCCTGGTGATCCGCTCCTTTAAAACAATCCAGGCACCGACTGCGACCATCAACGGCAACATGGCTGTAATCATCCCGGCCTGCGAGGCGGTGGTATTTTCAATTGCTTTAGCTTCAAAGATAAAATAGAGACACGGCTCAAATGCCGACATCAGCAGCAAGTGTTTGATATCCTGCCGAGTAAAGGTGAGTTTTAAAAACCCAGGAACAAACAACAAGAAACAAAGACTCGCCACCAGCATTCGGCCAAAAATAACCACCATCGGATGATAGTCGCGAAAAGCGATCTTCAAGGCAACAAATGAACTTCCCCAGAGCAGCATGGCCAACAAAAGCCCGGCAATCGGCAGCCAGGTCTTAACTGGACGGGGAGATAAAGTGGTTACATGCATCGTGATAAACCTTGGTTGGAGAAACAAGCATCACACGTTAACTCTACAATGTGTGAAAATCCAGTTATATATGGCAACAGCCGACTGTTCTTTGACGTACTAAATTTTGCGTATTGTTAGATTTCTGTTAGAATAGGCGAAGCGTTTGTTTACCATACGGTACAATCGCAGATAAAGTTTTGTCGAAACACAATCTGTAACTATGGATACAGGAGGAGAAAATGACGCAGACAGGTACACGTTCCGGACAAGAAAGACGCGATGAAGATGAACGGCGCAAAGTGAAAGTGAAGATCGACCCGGATCGTAGAGACGGAGATGAGCGCCGCGATGGAGATGACCGACGTGAAGACAAATAGCTAGTTTGCCATAAAAGCTGCTTGAATAAGAGTACAGACACAACATTGTTATAGTTGTTATAGCAACAGACTTTGTACAAATTGTACATTTTTGAAAGAGAGTTATTGGAATGCAATACGCAGTGATTCGCTCAGAGAAAGAAAGACGGTCCGAATGTGATCGCAGAAGCACCCGGATGCAGCTCAATCCGGATCGACGTAACGGCGTTGACAGACGTAGAGGGCGCGACCGGAGAAGTGACGCCTAACCTCAAAGCCGTGTCTATGCAAGGATAAAGTTTTTGCGAAGAGAGATTAGATGTCCAGAAACTGACCAGATTACTGATATTGACTTCAACGGCGATCAATCCCTGCTCAAACCAGCACAGAATCAAGCATAATAAGCAACAGGAATAAAGTCAGGAACAGCTTGAGTCGCCCGCCATGAGCTGTCGCAAAGACAGCAGGGGACGCAATATTGAAAGGCAGCAGCGAACGTAGTGTGAACCAGAAGACAACTCCAACCGCCATGTAAACTGCTATAGTGCTGCCCGGCAAACCGACAGCGGTTAGTTGCAGACCGGCGACCGCCAGTGCGGCAGTCCAGAGACGGGTCAGATAGACCAGTTGTATCTGTGTAACAGAATCAGGAATCAGTGCCAGCCCGGCGTGCTGGTAGTCATCCCGCTCGGGAATCGCCAGACAGATAAAATGCGGCACCTGCCACAAAACCATAAAAATCAACAATGAACAAAGCCGCGGATCGAGTAACGAAC
>CBDUUF010000271.1:0-3269 GCA_965370375.1 uncultured Desulfuromonadaceae bacterium | reverse complement strand
GATCATAATATACTGTCAAGCCTGTTAACCTGTTAACCTAAAACAACAACACCTGCAATCAGAAAAGACTTGCCGTGAAGCACCTAAAATATTTACTTTTCCCCAATGAAGCGCTATTCTTACAGAACTGTCTGAGTTTCCATTGGAGGGGCCGTTGATCGAAGACATCAAGTTGATAAAAGGGCTGGAAATTGCCCTGAAAAATCTGACCAAACTGATAAAGGCGGTGCAGTATTATCCGCCTGGACATCCTACTCTGCGCATAGCCCTCAACGAAACTGCAGTCACCTTTCTCAACCTGATTGATGAAGATGAACTGCTCTGTTCAGTCCGTAAAGATGGGTTCTATTATGGCGACAAACCGATCGGCCCAAAAAACCCAATTCTGATTAAGTTTGCTCCGTTCTTGTTTGCCCGGCGTATCAATCACCTCATGTTTTTACCGGATCTCGACATAAACGACCTGCAGGCTTTTGCTCGCTGTCTGACCATGGAAGCAAATGAAATCCAGAAAATGGGTGGCATTCAAGACCTGCTCTCCAAAGCCAGAGTTTCGACGATCTGGGTCAACATTGTTGAGCCGGCTCAATTCATGGAGCTTAAAAAAGAGATAGAAATACAGAAGGAACAGTTTGTCGGCGATCAAGAAGAGGAAAAAGAAGAAAAACAACAGGAGACTGAAGAGCTTTCAGCCGAAGAGCGCTCGCTGGAAAAGGTTCTGCGCGAGCTGCAAACTGAAGCGGTTGACCAGCGCTTCCGCTACCTACTCCAGGAACTTGTCCCGCATATGCATCTCAATCTGAGCGAGACAGGGCGTCCACTGATCCTGGAAGCCCTTAATTATCTGGATGATGTATCCAAAGAAAACGAAGCTAGTGCAGCCCGTCGTGAATACAGTCTGGACGCACTGGATCAACTCGCATCAGAAGATATTCTCGACTATTTGGTATCCATACTTTGCAGCAAGGACACCTGGGACGCTCTACGTGAAGCGACAATTAAAGCCCTTATCTCGTTAAAAGGGAAAGTCGTCGTCTGGCGGCTCATGGATCATCTGGCCGAAGAGAGCAATGGTCAAGTTCGCAAATACCTGGCTGAAATACTGATCAAACAGGGAGAAGCTGCCCTGCCGATCCTGCTTGAATATCTTGATGATGAACGCTGGTTTGTTGCTCGCAACGCAGTTGTAATTCTCGGTGAAATGCGCAATGAGACAGCAAATGACTATTTAAAAAGCGTGCTAGGCCATCGTGATGTCCGAGTTCGACGCGAGGCGATTCGCTCTCTGACAAAAATTGGGGGAGCCAGCGCCATCGGCATCCTGCTACGGACTGTCGCCGGCGATGACGTTGAAATGAGCAAGCAAGCGCTGCTCTCGCTCGGCGCTATGAAATGTACGGCAGCCGTTCCGACTTTGATTACACTTATCCGGACCATGAGCACATCGGCCAGAACTGTACCGACCAAAAAGGAAGCGATCAAAGCGCTGGGCGCAATCGGCTCTAATGAAGCAATTACCGCACTGATCGAGACGCTGCAGAAAAAATCGATCTGGAAACGGCGTATGATTGACGAACTGCGTATCACGGCCGCTCTCGCGCTCTCGTTGATAGGCGGTGCAGAGGCAATTTCAGCCCTCGAAACAGCGGCTGAAGATAAATCTGAAGAAATCGCCCGTGCAGCGAACAAAGCCCTGAAACACCTCAAACGGAACGAAGCAAAATGAGTTTTGAACACCACCAGGAACTTGTTCAAGGGATCGCAGCTGCCCTGAAAGGGCTCAAACTGTACCCGATGAAACACCCGGCTATTGAGCAGCGGAATCGTACACTGCTCAATGCTTTTACTCAGCTGTTCAGCAACCATCAGATCATCCATGTCGGGCTTCTTGAAGGTACCCTGTTCATCGAAGACACCCTGTTTGCCGATGACAATCCAGCTGCAGAAACACTGGTCAAGCTTTTCGACGATCTTGAGATTGAAGGGCTGGAGTTTTTCAGCGGTTTCAATCAGCCACAACTTGAACAATTCCTTGAAATCCTCATGAATCCACCCGGCACAGGCGATGAGTTTATCGCCTATATGCAGAAGGAAGGGCCGGAGCATGTAAAAGTTGCCTCGGTTGAAAAGATCGACGATGTTCAGGAAGATGAATCTCCACGCAAGGTTTACGGCAAAGCGCTCAAAGTCATTAACGACATATTTGACGATGTTCGTATGGGTAAAATACCCTCTTCAGACGAAGCTGTCGGCGTCGTTAAAAACATGGCTCGACTCACCCTCGAAGACCCACACGCCCTGTTTGCACTTTCATTGTTGAAAGATTACGACAACTACACCTTTACGCACTCGGTGAATGTATCGGTCCTGGCCCTGTCGGTTGGTCGTGCCTGCTGCGTCTCGGAAGAAGAGTTAAAAGCACTTGGATTAGGTGGGTTGCTGCACGATATGGGGAAACTGAAGGTTGATGTCGCCATCATTAACAAACCTGGCAAATTGACCGACGCCGAATTTGAAAAAATCAAGGAACATCCGGCACTCGGTGCCGAGATCGTCTCGCAAATGGAGGGTGAAGGCTCGGAGCAAGATGTTGTTGACATCGTGCGCGGGCACCATATACGCCATGATCGAACCGGCTATCCGGCTAACATACAAAAAGATAAAATATCCCGATTGGCCGAAATGACCGCGATAGCTGACGGTTACGATGCCATGACCACCCTGCGATCTTACCAGAACCCGGTAACACCGCGTAAAGCACTTGAACTACTGCAGAAAAATTCCGGAACGTCACTGAATCCGGAGTACCTCGAACGCTTTGCTCACTCTCTCGGCACCTATCCGGTCGGCACACTGGTTCGGATCGACACCAACGAAATCGGGCTGGTCATCTCAGTCGGTCTGAAGAATCCGGATGATGTTGTCCTGAAAATTATTTTTGGTACCGTCGGCGAGAAACTGCCAGCGACCTACAACCTTGATTTAAACGGTGTCGAATCGAAACGTATAGTCGGCGAAGTCGATCCATTTGTCAAAGGGATCGAAGTTACCGATTATTTCGACAAATAAAAAGACCACACCCAATACGGGTACAGTCTCCTGTTATTTAACCACTCAATATTTTAGCTAGTGCCCATCCGGAAACTCGGAATGGACACAAGTGTAGTTTTCGATTTGGAAACGAGTAATTTTTCGCAAGGTCAAGGAAATCAAACATTTGAGCGGAGGCGTAGTACTTTACGCCGCACAATCAAATGTGTAGATTGACG
>CBDUUF010000270.1:0-3288 GCA_965370375.1 uncultured Desulfuromonadaceae bacterium | reverse complement strand
GATCGGCCTTCTCTTTTTGTTCCGGAGTAATAACAATTTTACCTGGGATGCCGACAACAGTAGCATTCTCCGGAACTTCCTTGACCACCACCGAATTAGAACCGATTTTACTGTTAGCCCCAACTACAAACGGTCCGAGAACCTTGGCTCCCGAGCCAATAACAACATTATCCTTCAGCGTCGGATGTCGTTTCTCTTTAGCCCAGCTTGTACCGCCAAGGGTAACACCATGGTATAGAGTACAGTTATCGCCGATCTCGGCAGTTTCACCGATCACCACACCCATACCGTGATCAATAAAAAAGCCACGCCCGATCCGTGCTCCAGGATGAATTTCAATCCCGGTCAGAAAACGTCCGATATGCGACACAAACCGCCCGAGGAAAAAGAACTTATGCGTCCACAAAACGTGCGCCAGACGATAAAAGAGCATGGCGTGAAACCCCGGGTAGCAAAAAATAATTTCAAATACATTGCGTACCGCCGGATCCCGATCAAAAACTACCTTTAAATCTTCGCGAACTCTCTCAAACACGATATTCTCCTCAATGTTAGACATAGCAATAACCGCATTAACGGTAGATTTACAGGATTTTTATCATACCTGAGTAAATCTGTCAATTATTTCTGGTGAGATAATATTATTTATAAAAAAGGAAGGTTTACACACAGAATTACTAGAATAAAAAGTAGGCAGGACACAGTCTTGTCATTTCGAACGCAGAGAGAAATCTGTTCACAAACTTAATTGATTCAAAAACTTTAACAGGACGCTGATTTACGCTGAAAGAGCATGATTAAACCTAAAGGCGAAATACAATTCGCAGGGATGTACAGAATTGGCAGGATGGTAAGTCAAGGGATCTATTAGCCGCTGATGAACGCAGATAAAAGCGGATAAGGTCTTTAAAACAGAAACAAAAGCTTGGGTTTAAGGTCAAAATCAAATGAATGGTCTGGTTTAATTATTTGAATTATCAGCGTAAATCAGCGTGTATCAGCGGCTAAAAAGATTGAGGGTTGCATGTATGGTTTTAGCAATCAAACTCGCGGAAGAGTAAAACAGAATCGACTACCGCTGCCAAGTTCGCTTTCGGCCCAGATCAACCCTTTATGCGCTTCGACAATTTTCTTCGAAATGGAAAGCCCCAAACCGGTCCCCTGCGGGCCGGTCGGCTGAGAAATACTGTGAAACTCCTTAAACAGGTTTGAGATCTCGTCTGCGGCGATCCCCGGACCGTTATCGATAACCGCGATCGTAACATCCGTCTCGTTATCCTCGAGCGCGATTGTGATCCGGCCACCTTGCGGAGTAAATTTTACGGCATTGCCTATCAGATTAACCAGCACTCTGCGAATCATAAACTCATCATAATTCAACATACAAAGCGGCCCAGCGCTCGCTTCGAGAACCAGCCCCTTGCGATCAGAGATACCTCTTATCTCGCGACAGACGTCCCGAATTAGATCAGAAATATCATTCTCACGAATCGATAGCTCCATTTTATCAACATCGAAGCGTGAGATATCGAGCATATCACCGATCAGATCGATCAGACGGTCACAGCTCTGTGTCGCCAGTTCCAGATATTCCTGTTGTTTATCCGAAAGATGCTCCTTACCCGACATTTCGATCAGCTCGACATAACCGTTGATAATTGAGACCGGTGTGCGTAGCTCATGGGCTGCTGTATTGTAAAACTCGGTCCGCGCCTGATCCATCTCAACTAACCGATCATTAGCTTCCTGCAGCTCGGATCGAGCTATCTTCAATTCAGACTCCATCATCCTCCGTTCGGTTACGTCGCGAAAAGACAGAACCTGCAGGCCGGTCGCCCGGGGCCGATCACCGAGGCTGATTGAAATCTGTTTTTTAGTACCATCACCGGCGTTCAAGGTTGCATCGAGGCGAACACCGGTAAAGATTGCCGATGACTCAGACGGCCGGACCGCGGCAATAAAGTCAGCTCTTGATGGCTCCGCCAGCAGATTGGAAAAATCAATATGTCGCAGCTCTTCACGCGTAAAACCACACAGTTCAATAGCTTTGCGATTAACAAATAATATGGTCAGATCCTGGGAGATGGCGATCAGACCTTCTGAAGCACCATCGAACATCATTTCGTAGATGGCCTTGATGCTCAATTCATGTTCAAGCTGCTGCTGACTTTTTTTCAATGAAGCTGTTTCAAGATGTGCCTCTTCCAGGTCACGGGCATGCTGCAAAGCATTGGCTGAAACGTTGGCCACCAGTTCACAAAACTTCACCTCATCAGCCATGAAGCGCGTCGCTTTGTTAAACGTCCGAACGACCATGACACCGATTACATCCGCTTGAAACATCACCGGTAGAACAATAATGGAATTAAAGCGTTTGAAATCGATCTTGTCCCGCACCAGTTTGAGCAATGGATCAGAATTGACGTCGCTGACCACAATTGGCTTACGCGTTGTAATCGCTTGTTTGATCTCCGGGTATTTGTCGAGATCAATTTTAAGAGGGGAAAAGTTAGGATCATCGCTCGAGGCAACCACATGCCCATAATTGCTATCGCTCCGGATATAAACGATCGAGCACCTGAAAACACCTTCGAGTGATTCCGCGACTCGCGCAACGACCTGACGCAATATAGCCTGCGTATCGAGGGTCGAGGTAACCGAGCGGGCAATATCGAGCAGGACACTGCTGCAGCGCGCTTCATTCTCCAGGCGGAGGTGAGTTTCATGCTTGGCAATATTCGCCAGAAGTCGAGCGATAAGTTCCTTATTATCGGCCGGCTTGGTCATGTAGTCGTCAGCACCGACCTGAAATGGATTAACGGTCGACTCAAGATCGGTTCTGGCCGTCAGCATAATGATTGGCAGATCGGACAGCAGACTGTTCGCACGGATTTTCTGGCAAAATTCCAGCCCGTCCATCTCCGGCATGACCAGGTCACTAACAACAGCGTCAGGAATCACCCGCTCGAGAAAAGACAACCCCTCCTTGCCGTTCGCTGCGGTCGCAACCCGAAATCCGGCCTCCTCCAGACTGTCGGACAGCATCTGGCAAAGCAGTTCATCGTCGTCGACGATCAAAATCAATTTATCATAGTCAGATCGCTTCATGACGACCCCTGTAAAAACAGTTTAAAAGCCGGGTTGTCTGACTCACAAACGTAGCGATAACCGAGATTATCCAGAAAATCGGGCAAGGTCGACTCTTCATTCTCGGGAATTTCCAACCCGATCAGAACCCGACCAAAATCACCACCCTGAAGTCGGTAATGAAACAGTGAAATATTCCAG
>CBDUUF010000269.1:0-3295 GCA_965370375.1 uncultured Desulfuromonadaceae bacterium | reverse complement strand
TCTTATCTCAATCAAGCAAAAACCGAGGAGGCACTGCGCAGTCTCGAACAAATCGTCGGTAATTTTTCCGGGTTTACGCCGGCGTATGAACTGCTGGCAAAACTGCACCTGACCAGTCATCGAGTTGACGAAGCTATAGAAACTTATCGCCGCCTGACTGTGGCCGATCCACAAAATCCCCAGGCGCTTTATATGCTGGGTCTACTGTTGCTGACACTGGACAGATCGGTGGAGGCTCTGGAAGTTGTCGATCAGTTTGCCAAACGGTTCCCTGAAGATCATCGCGGTGAACAACTTTTGGGCATGGCGGCGTATAAAGCAGGGCATTATGCTGACGCGCTGGTTCACTTGCGGCAGTCCTTGAAAATTCGTCCTCACACGCTTACCAATTACTACCTCGGCTTAAGTCATTTTCGACAGAATGAATTTGAATTGGCGATCAACCAATACCAGCGAGTGCTTGATGCACAACCAGATTCATCACAGGCCAGGCTGATGCTGGCAATGACCTTTTTAATGCAGAAACGGGTTGATGATTGCTTGCAACAAACCCGATATGTATTGAAAAACGATCCGGAAAATGGGTTGGCCTACAATATTCTCGGCAGTGCTTACCTGCTACAGAAAAGTTATGACGCAGCGTTGAGTGCCTTTAGTCAGGCAATCGATTTTGCACCTGAGTTAATCGACGTCCATCTTAAAAAGAGCCGTTCATATACTTTACGTGGCGAGTCTGAAATGGCTGAACGCGAATTGGTCACGGCACTGGCCAAGTCACCACATGTTTTGAATACCCGCTTAATCCTCGCCAGCCACCACGTCCGCCAGAGTCGCTACGATGCCGCAGCCACCGTGCTCCAGCAGGGACTTGTCGGCACCTCTTCCGATGCTCTCCTTTATAGTTTCTTGGCCGGTATCGCCAATACGCAAAACAGATCGTCGCAGGCTATCGCATATCTGAAGAAGGCCAAAATGTCTGATCCCGTATATAGAACCCCCTATTTCAAGCTCGCTGCATACTATCTGGTGCAAGGTGAGAATGGTCAGGCGGTCGATGAATATTTGGCTCTTCTGAGTAGTGACCCGGTTGACGTCCGTGCTTTGGTTGAACTTGGGTTGACGTATGCTCTGGCTGGTCAGCCGACGTTGATGAAGACGACTTTTGCCAGGCTTGATGTGATCGATCGACCGGAAGCTTGCCTGGAGTATGCGCGTTATCAAATCAGGCAGGGAAATGCAGAGCAGGCTCTCGAAAGTCTTGATCGGGGACTGAAATTTGATTCTGGGAACAAGCTTCTTATCAGGGCTAAGGCTGGAGTTCTTTTGCAGCAAGGTCGGGTTGATGAAGCAGTCCAGTCGTTGGGGCAACTTGAAAAGGATGAGCCCGGAATGCGCAGCCGAATTTTGGGCAACTATCTGATTAGCCGAAAGGAACACGCCAAGGCCAAGCTATTGGCAAAAAAAGTGGAACAAGCGAATCCGGCCTCTACCTATGGCACGCTTCTGCTAGCTTCGGTTCTGGAAGCAGAAGGTGATTTATCACAGGCACAGCTTCTTATTGATAAGCGCTTGGCAGTCGATCCGAATAATGCCGAGCTTTTGCTCCGCTCTGCGCTATTGAGTGAAAAGCGCAATGCACATGACGTGGCAGTTGCAGTTTACCTTAAACTTATCCGCAGTTATCCGCGTTATTTTCCGGCACACTTTGCCCTTGGCTCTTTACATGATCGTCTTGGCGATAAGGATGCCGCCCGGCGTTTTTATCAGCAGACAATCGCAATCAATGCTGTTTTTGTCCCGGCGATCAATAATCTGGCCTATCTGTTCATTGAAAACGATCCTCCCGAGGAGGCTCTTGCATTGGCCCTTCAGGCGTATCGCTTAGCACCTGGGGAGCCAGGTGTGCTTGATACTCTCGGTCTGGCCATGTTGAAAAATAAAATGTTTGACGAATCATCCAGAGTTCTGGAAAGAGCACGAACTTTAAGCCAAAACAACCCGACCATCTGCTTTCATCTGGCTCTTGCTTATCTCGATATGCAGCGTCCGGATCTGGCCAGAGTGGAATTGGAACGTGCACTGGAGTCAGAAACTTTCCCGGAAGCAGGTCGGTGCCGTGAGTTGTTGAAGGACATAAGGAGTTAAATAGAAAACAGATATTGAGTGAACTTGGTGCAAAAGCGAATGACCAGCCGTAGCAGTAGCCAAAAACAGGTTCTTGGGGGAAATTATGTCACGTTCGTATTTATTAATGGTTGGTGGTGATCTCCTGTTGGCGATCAGTCTTCTTATTGTTGTTAATATTTTGATTATCGGTTCGGTAATCAGCCCGGAGACATTTCTGCTTTTCGACCCCGTACCCCTCGGGGCAATCTGTCTGGCTTTGCTGGTTGCGAAATATACACTCAGGCTTTATCGCTTCTACCGCAATGACAAGATTGAGTTTCAAAAATCGTTAAAGCGTATTGTATCAACGTCCCTCCTGCCGGTCACTGTTGTTGTCTTCTACTCGATCAGCCCTGACATCCGTTTGCCTTACGGAGTGCTGGATATCACTTTAATAGCCTTTGGTCTTATCCAGTTGCTGATTTTTTATCGGGTGTTTCTTGCCGACAATCTGGAACAGCACAAAGTGAATGTTCTGATCCTCGGTGCCGGGCCGCTGGCCATGCAGGTTACCGACGCTATTGCCGATTTGGGTGAAAAATATAATTTTTGTGGTTACATCCAGCCAGCAGAGACCGTTGAAGCAGAAAGAATTGAGTGTCCGATCGGATCGGCAGATCATGTTTTGCAGACGGTCAGGGATAAAAAAATCTCACAAATAGTTGTTGCATTGTCGGAGCGGCGTGGCGTTTTGCCGGTCAGGGAGATGTTCTCATGCAAGCTTCGGGGGGTTGAAGTTGTCGATGCTGTGACTTTTTATGAACGAGCAACCGGTAAATTACTGATTGAACACACGCGACCGGGTTGGTTTGTTTTTTCCAAGGGGTTCCGGGTGACCCGATTGATGTTCATAAAACAACGGATTGTTGATGTCATTGCCTCAAGTGTTCTTCTGCTTCTGACCTTGCCACTGTTTCCGTTCATTGCACTAGCTATTCGACTTGAGTCGCCCGGAGAGATTTTCTTTCGCCAACGGCGGGTAGGTTTCAAGGAAGAGTTGTTTGATGTAATCAAGTTTCGAACCATGTGCGCGAATGCCGAACAGGAGTCTGGTGCTGTCTGGGCGCAGGAAAATGATAGCCGGGTGACGCGATTGGGACGCTTGATGCGCAAAACCCGTATAGATGAA
>CBDUUF010000268.1:0-3300 GCA_965370375.1 uncultured Desulfuromonadaceae bacterium | reverse complement strand
GCCAGAGCTTTAGTTATGCAACCGCGTTTGCTGCTTGCCGACGAACCGACCGGCAATCTGGACAGTGGTACTTCAGATGCAATTTATAATCTTTTCCAACGGCTACATGCGTCTCGTGATTTAACTATAATTATTGTCACTCACAGCGATCAGCTCGCCAGTCGATTGGATCGGGTAGTGACCATGGAAGATGGCTGTATATCCAGTGCGTGATCATACTGGTTACTGTTATCTGAGAATGTGATGCAGGCTTATTTACAATGACATTGATGCGATACATATTTGTTCTTTTTATTATGCTGACTTTTATTCCGGGAAGTGCAATGGCTCGCACCTTTACGATTGATAAGGTGCGCGTTGAAGGTGTCAGGCGCATTGAACGGCGGGTTGTTATGACTGTCCTGGATGTCACTGGCGGGGGACAAATCGACGAAAAAATGATCGACCGGGATTTAGCGGAAATATTCAAGTTGGGCAAGTTCAGCGACGTTTCTGCTGAAATCGTTCAAGAGTCTGGTGCTTCGGTTTTGGTCTACAAGGTAGTTGAGAGGCCCTTGGTACGCAAGGTTGAGTTGGTCGGCAATGATGAGATTAAAGCCGAGGATTTGAATGAACTTATCCAGGTAAAAACTCCGTCAATTTTTAATCCCAAGACCGTATTCGAATCAGTAAAAGCAATAAAGGCCGCCTATGTGGAAAAGGGTCACTACGCAGCTACAATTGAGCATGACTTACAGGTTGATGACCGGAATGAAGCTACTCTCAGCTTTAAGATTAGTGAAGGGAAGCAGGTCCTGATTGATGCCATCCGGTTTGAAGGCAATACAATTTTCAGTGACAAGGAATTACGTAAAGGAATTCAGACTGAAGAACGCTGGATATTCTCTTTCTTGACCGATAGGGGCGCATATAATGAAGAGATGTTGCAAAATGATTTAGCAATTATTTCCGATATGTATTTCAATAAAGGCTATGTAAAGGTCAAGGTGAAACAGCCTGACATCTCAATTGTTGAGGATGGCAAGTATCTGGACATCCTCATTGAAGTATCTGAAGGAGATCAATACACAGTCGGCTCAACTGACGTTCAAGGTGATCTGATTGCTGAAAAAAAGACCTTGATGGAGCTTAACCAACTGGGCACTGGCTCTGTTTTTAACCGTAAAGTCTTGCGTGAGAGCATGATGGCCATTAATAGCTACTACGCAGACCGCGGTTATGCCTACGTAAATGTTGTTCCGATGACAGAAATAGATGCCGTTAATAAAAAAATCAGCATCAAATACGACATCGAAAAAGGGAACGAAATATACATCGGCCGTATCGAAATTTATGGCAACACCACCACTGTCGATAAAGTCATCCGGCGGGAGATCGCTCTGGCAGAGGGTGATCTTTTCAATGCTTCGGATATCAACGCCAGTCGGCGTCGGATCAATAGTCTCGGTTTCTTTGAAGAAGTCAGTCTCAACACGCGTAAGGGTGATGATGCAGAGACTATGGACATAGCTGTTGATGTCAAAGGCAAGCCGACCGGCAATTTTACTCTCGGTTTCGGATACTCTTCGGTTGATAAATTTGTCGCTCAAGGCTCGATCGCACAACAAAACTTCCTCGGGCGAGGATTAAATCTGAATGCTTCTGCTTCGCTTGGTGGTGCCAGTTCAACCTTCAAAATTGGTATTCTCGATCCTTATTTTCTTGATTCACGGATTTCACTCGGTTTCGACATCTACAAAACCGAGCGGGAATGGGACGAATACACAGAATCTAAAGTCGGTGGTGATATCAAGTTTGGTTTCCCGGTCTCAGAGAACGTTCGGTCATTTTTCATCTATCGCTATGAACATAAAGATATCTACGATGTTAATCCTTTGTCGACTATCCTGATCAAGTCGCAAGAAGGTCAATCGGTGCTGTCGTCTATTTTTGGATCGTTAACCCGTGACACTACTGATTACCGACCCGATCCAACTATGGGTAATCGTTCAGTGGGGTCGCTTGAATTTGCCGGTATCGGCGGCACCGAGAAGTTTGCCAGAGTACTTATTGATCACCGCCAGTTTTATCCGGCTAAATGGGGCACAGTGTTCGCTCTGCACGGACACATGGGCTATATTCATAGCGTTGGTGGCGAGCCTATTCCGATCGGTGAACGGTTCTATCTTGGCGGCATCCGAACGATTCGTGGGTTTAAAACTCGACAGGTCGGACCACGGGTCAAAAGGACAACCGAAACTATCGATCCTATTACTGGACAAGTAGTCTCTTCTCGCAGCGACTATGAATATATCGGTGGTGATAAAGCGGCATACTTTAACTTTGAATATGTTTTTCCGTTAGCCAGAGAGGCCGGTGTGAAAGCTTTAGTGTTTTTTGATACCGGTAACGCTTGGCTTGAAAATGAAGCATTTTTCTCTAGTATGCGTTACAGTGTTGGCGCCGGTATCCGTTGGGCAAGCCCAATGGGGCCACTTCGATTTGAGTACGGTTACAATCTTAAGCCGCTTGACGGCGAAAAAGAATCGGTATTTGAATTTTCAATGGGTAGTTTCTTCTGATAAGTTATTGAAAGGGTTTCAAAATGAAAAAGGTTGCATTGTTGTTGTGTCTTAGTCTTTTTATGGCAGCTCCTGCCTTGGCAGAAGTGAAAATTGGTATAATCGATGTTCAGAAAGCTATTGCGCTCTCTGACGCCGGAAAAGCCAGCAAAACCCGGCTTGAAGGCGAGTTGAATGCGTTTAAACAACAACTCGAGCAGGCCAAAATCGAACTTGACAGGTTGCGTGATGATCTGGGTAAGCAATCAGCAGTCATGTCGAGTGACGCACGCGCAGCAAAAGAGCGTGAATTTCAACAGAAAGTCAAAGATGCTCAGCGGTTTGAAGAAGACCGCAGCCAGGAACTGCAACGTCTGGATCAGACCTTGTACAATCAATTGTTGCAGAGTTTTTTAAAGTTGGCTGGAGAAGTCGCCACACAAGAGGGGTATGACTTTGTCTTTGAGCGCAGCAGCATGATTCACGCGACAGAGTCGGCTGATTTTACCGAAAAACTGATCGCCGAGGCTAACAAGGGTCTCAAATAATTAGCTAGTACCCATTCGGAAATTCTGAATGGGTGTAGCGTACGTTTCTGATCTGGAAATCAGTAGTTTTTCGCAAGGTCAAGGAAATCAAACATTTGAGCGGAGGCGTAGTACTTTACGTCGCACAATCAAATGAGCGGATTGACGCTGAGATTGCGGAAAAGGGCGATTTCCAGACAGAAACTATAAAGGGTTCCCTTCGATGAAGACGG
>CBDUUF010000267.1:0-3302 GCA_965370375.1 uncultured Desulfuromonadaceae bacterium | reverse complement strand
GCGGCAGCCGGCAGATTACTGATTCGATCATTCAGATCTCGAGCATGCTCGGCCAGATTTCTTCATCAATCAAGCAACAGACCGATGGAGCCAGACAAATTTCGCATGCCGCTGAGTCGATTAAAGAGATCGCCTCGCAGGGTAAGCTCAGTACCGCTGAGCAGGCGAAAGGGAGTCGACAGATTAATACCAGCATGGAACAGATTCGCAATATGATCGAGCGCATTGATGAAGCGACCCGCGAGCAGACTCAACGCAGTAAGCAGGTGGTTGAGGCGGTGGCCAAGGTTAAACAGATAGCTGAAGAGAATTCCGGTCTGACAACCGAACTCGATCAGGTGGTTGATAGCCTGACCCAACAGACCACGGCTCTCGAAGAAGAAGTCGGCGCCTTTAAGGTATGACCCCGGAGATCCTTGAGGTCACACTACTCGGGACGGGCACCAGTACCGGTGTCCCGGTGCCGGGTTGCGGTTGTCCGGTTTGTCGCTCGACCGACCCACATAACAGACGCACCCGGTGCAGCCTGCTTATTTCATTCCGGAAAAAAAACATTTTGATCGATACGGCGACCGATCTGCGGCAACAGGTGTTGCGCGAGGCGGTCGAGCATATCGATGCGGTTCTCTACACGCATACCCACGCTGACCATATTCACGGCATTGATGATTTGCGCCCCTTTAATCACCACAATGGCACGCCGCTGCCGTTGTATGCTGGTGCCGGTGCAGTTCAAGCCATGCGGCAAAACTTTCGCTATATTTTCGAGCCGGATACAGAGAATGTTTACCGGCCACGGCTGGCTGTCTGGACGGTTGCCGGTCCGTTCTCCCTGTTTGGTCTGCCGGTGACGCCGCTCAAGTTGGAGCATGGTGCCGGTTTCTCAACCGGCTACCGGATCGGCCCGATAGCTTATTTGACTGATTGTAGCGCAATCCCGGACGAGGCCAGGTCTGCACTCGGCAAGCTTGACCTGCTGATTCTTGACGCGCTCCGCTTTCGTCCACATGTGGCACACTTCAATGTTGCCGGGGCGCTTGCCGAAGCCGAACGGATCGGCGCCGGAAAAACCTTGTTGACGCATCTGAGCCACGACGTGGATCACAGCCGGCACGCAAACGGATTGCCGCCGGGCGTCGCTTTTGCTTACGATGGACAGAAGTTGCAGTTTAAGATCAGCTGAGCCCGATCTGCCTCGGGCCTATATATTTCACACGGAATTATCATGTACCAGGAAGTCCGACTGCATGGGCACATAGACGACACCGTCGAATATTATGCGACCGCCGCTTCGCGTGACGCTTACCGTTGCTATTTTTACGAGGCCGAAGGTAAGTCGCTCCGGCTTTTTTCACCCGGCAATGAGTTTGTCCTCGATAAAAAAGGGATCGTGCATCGTGGTAATGGTGGCTCTTTTTGTGAGTATATGTTTGGTGTCGATCAACCGCTGGCCGATCTGGCCAAAGGTGATGTGCGCAACCGGCTGGTCTTGTACGGCGCGACCTACACAGAAGACGGGGCGCTGGCTTTCACCGATCGAACTGATGGCGATATCAGTTTTGAGCGGATCTTTTTCGAAGGGAATGCAGTTTGTAATTATTCTTTCTTCCTGACCGGCTCGGTATCCGGCCGCACCAAGACGCAGCAGGAGGCGATCCTGCGTCTGCTTGGTAAACTGCTCAAGCGGAGCCACAATGTCGGTCTGCTCGACGATGCCGATCTGGTTGAAGATATTTTCGGGCTGCTTGGCCACAAGACCTCCCTCTATCTGGTTAAGCTGATCAACAAAAAGCACAAGGCGTATCATGACGCCTTCAGCAATCTCTATCTTACCCATAAATCCATTCCTGATCACGAGTTTGATAATCTGCGCCAGCTATCGGACCGTCTTAACATCGACAAATATCAGCAAGAGCGCATCCGGATCGATGTCATGTACAAGCATCCTGAGAATCGCCGGATCGTTGATGAATACAAGAGTATTCTGATCGACTGTAACCAAAAGGGGAAAATCAGCCGCCAGGATAATGCCCGTTTGACCCGCCTGAAAACACTGTCGGTGCGCAACAAGATCCCGACGGCGCTGTTCTATACCCTGGATGAAATGCTCAAGCATGACAAGCTGATCGATTTTGACGAGCAGATTTATATTGCCGAAACGCGGGAAATTCTGGCCGGAATCTTTTTGCATGAGAGTGATATCGATGCCAGCATCAATAACGAAGACATGATCAGGTTGCTGCATGCCAAGCGGCTGGCTACCGACAACCGTGATCATCAGTTTGAACAGATTCTGCTCGATACCGGCAAGACTTGTGACGAGAAGATCCGCGATGGCGCTGATATGATGCTGCTTGAAGCGTTCTCGTATATCGTGACCTATTTCGATCGCTATGACAGCACTTCGGCCAACATCAACCAACTGGCATTCATGGAGAACGTTGTCCTGAGTGAGGAGATTATCCGCAGCCTGCTCGGTAACCGTCAGGCCTTCAATGAATTGCGTGTCGGGCTGTTTAACCAGTTGTTCTTTGATCCATTGGTGGACAATAAGTATTTTGGCAACTTCGGCCGCAAGAAAATCAAGATCCTGCGCAAAGGGGTGGCGGATATTGTTGATGACCGGATGACGGTACAAGGGGTGCTGGATCAGCTCAGCATGGTCGATGGCGACGAGAAACTTTACGGAATCTTGCTTGAACATGTCAAGGAGCGGATTCGTAATTTCTACTCCAAGTACAACACCAAGGCCGAGCAGGAGGCGCTGCGCGACGAGGTGACCGAAGAGCTGCTCAACAAGCAGATTATCACCGATATTATTCCGAAAAATCTGTTTCATGACGTGGTCGTAAATATCAAAAAGGAAGCGGTTTATATTCACAACCTGCTGCCGGAAATTATTGCTGACAGGGATATCGCCCTGCGTGAGGACTTCCTGGAAAACAGTGGCCTCGACCGCTTTTATGTAGAAGAGCTGGAACGGGAGTATTTTGAACACAACGATCTCGATCTGGAAGATCTGTATGATATTCGCAAAGGTTTGAGTCTCATCGCGGACTAATCCGCTTCAACCACCTTCGAGTAGCGCGTATGCAGCAACCGCAACCCGCAATCATCCGCAATATCGGGATTATTTCCCATATCGACGCCGGCAAGACGACCGTCTCCGAGCGTATCCTCTATTACACCGATGAAATCCATAAAATGGGCGAGGTTCACGATGGGCTGGCGACCATGGACTGGATGGATCAGGAGCAGGAGCGGGGCATCACCATCACCGCTACCTGCACCTCCTGCCAATG
>CBDUUF010000266.1:0-3353 GCA_965370375.1 uncultured Desulfuromonadaceae bacterium | reverse complement strand
CGATTACACCCTCGAGAATGACAATTTTTCATTGTAAGCTAAAAAACTATTATGGCAACAGGATTATTGCACCTCTGTATCTAGTACCTTGTAACTCATAAAGTATCGCAAAATTGCGACGGGATTTGGTTCACCAACAAGGCGTGGCTGAGGGCGCATAGCACCGCTATGTAACTGAAGCCGCAACGCAATTGGTGTATCAAATGACAAGCTAGATGCGACAGTTTATGGTTTACACGGTACTAAAGGCATGGCTCCGGCAACAGGCAGTTCCAGGTTAAACGTACTCCCCTGACCGTGGACACTGTCAAACCAGACCGACCCACCATGCATTTTGGCAATTTCACTTACCAGAGAAAGTCCGATACCGGCACCAGATAGGTTTTTTAGCTCCGGCGGGCAAACCCGGAAAAACTTATCAAATAAGTGCTCCCGGGCATCATCTGGCACGCCGAGACCGAAATCCTGAACCGAGATCCGGATCGAGCCTCCGTTATCGATTAAACCGGCAGAGAGCTTAATCAGACCACCATCCGGAGAGTACTTGACGGCATTCGTCATCAGATTTTTCAACGCGCGATGGATTTTTCTATTATCACCGGTAAGCATCCCGAGGGCTGGAGCGCAAGCTACCTCAATAGTATGTTCCCTGGCGGTCTCGTTAAACAGACTCGCAACTTCATGCAGCAGTAATACGACATCGACATCCCGCATCTGATTGCTGGCAAACCCGGCCCGGAAGCGCTGCAAATCAAGTATATCATCAACCAGTTCACGCAGCCTCTCACCTTCGCGGTAGGTAGTTTTGAGAAATTTCTGTCGCTGCTCAGGCTCCAGACTGTTATCCAGCATCAATTCCGTATAACCGAGTATGGCCGTCAACGGTGTCCGCATCTCATGGCTGACCGCTGAGAGCATTTCATCTTTCATCCGATTGAGCTTTTCACGCTCGGTTACATCAAGGAAAAATACGGCCATTACATTTGGTGCCGTTTGAAAAGCATGCACATCGAAAGCCCCGCTGACGTTGCCATCCTCGTATTGTAGATCCGTACAGGACCAGCGTTCGCCATCGCGGCAGACACGCCGATAGGTGTCCGGCAACTCAGTATCAGCCAGGGGTGGGAAGGCTTCTTCAATGGTCAAACCGTGCAGTTCAGCCATCTTGATACCGAGGATTTTGTCGGCCGATGGATTCGAGCCGACCAACAGCAAGCGGCCGTCGTCATCACACCGATATAGATGCACCCCCATAGGTGAGGAATCGATGATTGATCGAAATTGCGCTTCACTCTGTTTTAACGCCTGCTGCGCAGCATAACGCCGCCGCAGATCGCGGGCCGTACAGAGAATCGCCTCACCGCCAGCATAGTCGATCACCTTGCCGTTAACCTCGACCGGGATCAGGGTGCTATCTTTGCAGCGATGATTGGTTTCAAAAAACAGCCGGCCCTCTTTCTTGAATCGTTTAAGGCGACCATCAACCTCCAGCATATGACTGGCGTCACCCAGGTCCGAAACCGACATTGCACATAACTCAGCATGCGAATAGCCAAGGCGGTCACAGGTGATCTGATTTGCCTCAAGAATTGCACCATCCAGATCGATGATATAGATCGCATCATTGGAATTATCGAACAGCGCCCGAAACTTCTGCTCCGAAACACGAACTGCTGCGGTAGTTTGCTCCTGCGCAATGTGTTGCAGACCGATCCGGACCAGCATATCGATCACTCCGGAATAGACGCTGAGCATTTTCTCAACCACAGCTCGATCAAATACCGGTGCAGCATCCACCGCTGCCAAATATGCAGCCGTATCAACATCCATCGCCAAGGCCTGCTGTCGAAAATTTTCACGCTCAAAATTATCCGGCATGAACTGACCAAAGACCAGGGTCGCGTAATGCCGCCCTTCAATGACAATCGGCAGGCCAACCTCAATCAAGCCATTCTGACACTGTTTTTCCAGCGGCGTTAACTCGTCCCTGGCGCCGGCAGCGATAAATGCCCCGGAAAAATAGTTGCGGGTATTGTGGCAATGTTCCTGACCAAGATCGCTTTGACTGTGATAGAGCCGACAAAGGTCATTCCAACCGGCGCTGGCCAACAGTTCACCATCATCACCGAGCAGACTGACCGGGACACCGGTAGCCTGCTGAATACTAGCCAACAGGCTACGCACATGCTCTTGATCAAGGATTGTGTTAAACAACTCGCTCATACACCACACTATCGGTTTAGTCCAACCTGGCTGAACCGTACAGAAACATAACTATATTAATTACCGGTATGCCAATCTATTCTTCCGGCACCTCAACCTGCTGCTTCTGTAGCCGTTTAAAATAAAACCCCTGGCCATACAATACTGCCACCGGATTATGCCCGGTCACCCGATCCTTGGCGACCATAGTCGTAACCGGTGCATCGGAGTATTTGCTGAACAACATGTCGTGGCCGACGCAGAGCCCCATAATGATGTTCATCTCCATGCCTTTTTGATTCATGATTTTCGCCTGGGCGATCGGATTACAAGCCGGCTCGAAAGTGTTCGGACGAACTTTGTTGGACTCTTCAAGACCGAGTTCTAGTTTGTCGATACTGCCAGCTTTACAACAAGCTGAAAATGGTTCAAACCCCTGCGCCTGAAGAATTTCCACCAGACTTTGGGTCTCTGCAAGCAGACCGATGCAGGTGGCGATGCCGATCTTTTTAAAACCCATCATTTTTGCCAGGGCGACGGTATCTTCAACCCGGGTCCAACGCGCATTGACTGCATCCGACCCCGGGACCGGCTGATAACACAGCCCTTCCACTTTTGCCGCGACCTTGGCCAGACGCGCATCAAAATCATCGCCCCGGTAGGCGGCAAATGATGCGTCAATAATTTCAGAGTGCTCGGTCGACGGACAATAACCAGGTCGAGACGGGCCAGTCTGCGGCTCACTCCAGCAGTTGGTTGAGCCTTTTTTCTGCCAGACACTGCTACAATTTGCACAGGATGGTTCGGTTTTCGATTCGCTCATAAATCAACCTCAATAAATATTTTGACCACTAATTTTTGATCTACTCGCAAAAAAGAACCAGATGGCTAAGTAAAAGTTTAGCACCACAAGGCGTAACGGTTTTTCAGGGGCGAAGGCCTACATATTGTAGGTCGAGGTCCTGAAAAAACGCTGCAACGCAGTCGGGCGGACTTTTTGCGACGCCATCAATTTTTGATCCGCCGACACTCGAGGTAAAAACGCTTCTCATCCGCTTCACCCCTCGAAAAGGTTTTGCGTGGCAAAGCGCCATCCAGAATGATGGTCTTGAACAGGTCGTGTTTAGAGATCGCCGGTAAGTAGAAGCCGA
>CBDUUF010000265.1:0-3359 GCA_965370375.1 uncultured Desulfuromonadaceae bacterium | reverse complement strand
GGGCCGAGACCCGACGGTTTAAGTAGCTGTTTACAGAAATAAAAAAGACCATCAGGATGCTCACTGACGGTCTTGGTTGAAGTGAAGTATTGTTTTCAAGGACTGAACTAACCCTTAATCAAATTAAGCACCACCAGCGCAATCAGCGGCAGCGGCATATCCCCCTGTATATCCCAACCCTCTTTGGCTGATTTGCCGAATGGGTGCCAGACCTTGTTAGTGTTTGACCAACCACTCTGCTGTGAGCGGCCATAGGGTTTTATCAGGCTGGTGCGGCAGTCGAAGCCGGCGATGGCCGAGCGGCCGAATGGCTTGAGAATCGTGCCGTTCCACTCATACCCCTTGCTTGTCGACTGGCCGTACGGTTTGATCAGTGAGCCGTTAAATTCCCAGCCATGAGCAGCCGACTTGCCGTACGGTTTCAGCACTCGGCCATTCCACTCAAATCCGCCACTGAGCAGCGAACCACCATGTTTTTTGATTACTGCAAATGCCATATCATATCTCTAAAGTAGTTTTTGTTGCGGACAAAATTATAGCCTGATTTTTCGTCCCGGTAAAGAATCTACAGCAGCTTCAGGATAAAAGATCGTCGATTTCCTGCAGGCCAGCCAACGCTCCACAAGCGAGTGACAGGTGTGGCCGGCCGATTTGTGGCTCGCGCGGGTTGATGCGAATGACCGTTGTGCCAGGTTGACTGCCGAGCCGTTCGCTCAGGTAACGGATAGTCGGCACCGCTGAACCAGCTCCCATTTCGACCACTACGATCTTCCTTCCCAGATTTTCCTCCTGAAACAGATCAAAGCGCATCTCTTGTCCATGACTGCGTGCGCCGATCCAGGAGTAATCGCCAAACATCAGAATGTTCGGTCGGGCTGTGTCATTGCATTGTGGGCAGGTCGGTACATGCCGGGAGCGCATGGTTTCGAAGTCGACGTCGAAGCTCTCATGGTTGTCCCATATATCAGTATGGCATGGAGTCAGGCATTGCAGATGGTGGATCGATCCGTGGACTTCAAGAATCGTATCGTCAGCAAATCCGGCTTTCTGGAATTGACCGTCGACGTTCGAGGTTACAACGAACGATTCGAGATCGTAACGCTCGATCCAATCCTGCATAATGTGAAAGCCGGTGTGCGGCACTGTTTCGCGATAGAGGTTAGTGCGGTGGCCGTAAAAGCCCCAGCCGAAGGCCGGATCCTGCTCAAATTGTGCCGGATTGGCGGCGTCGACAAAGCTGATGCCGAGGTGCTGGTACATCGGGTAGGCTTGCCAGAAGCCGCTGTCGCCACGAAAGTCAGGCAGGCCGGAGTCGACACCGATTCCGGCTCCGGCGGTGATCACCAGAGCATCGGCGGTGCGAATAGCGTCTGCGGCTTTTTGTACGGTCTGCCCAAGGGTCATGATTGCTCCTTGTTGTTTTCAGTCTATCGCCACCTGCACCTGTTCCGGTTTTAACACCCGCTCCAGTTCTGCCGGTGACATGCTGACCAGATAGCCGCGCTTGCCGCCGTTGATATAGAGCGTTGGCAGTTCGAATATCGTCGCTTCGGCATAGATCTTAAGTTTGGCGCGTGTGCCGAAAGGGGAGGTGCCGCCAAGCTGGTAGCCGGTATGGTGCAAGGCGAGCTCCGGTGTGCAGGGCTGGAGCGCTTTGGCGCCTATCTGTCGGGCGAGCTGTTTGGTCGAGACTTGCTGGTCACCGTGCATCAGCACGATACATGGCTGCTTGCCTTCATCTTCCATCACCAGGGTTTTGATCACGGCGTGGTCCTCACCGCCAAGCTCACGGGCCGAGACAGCGGTGCCGCCTTTCTCTGCATAATTATACAGGTGCGATCCGAACTCGATATTGTTCTTGCGCAAAACGCGAATTGCCGCCGTGACCGGTAGTTTCTCTTTAGCCATATGCTCAACCGGTCCAGAACATGAACCAGGTGAAAAACAATGCCAATAGACTGAGAACTGTTGCCACCAAGCTGGCGATGGCTAGTGTTTTAAACAAGCGTGGCAAAACTTGCCGCCCGCGAATACCGAGTGGGAGTACAGCACCGATCGCTGCCCCGCCGATAGCGCCACCGAGGTGCCCGGCGTTGTCGGCACCGACAATCAGTCCGAAGACAAAGGCGAACAGTGCCCACTTGACCATGAAGTCCCGCACTGGTTTGCCGACCGGACCCATGCGATGAAAGTAGGTGATAGAAAAGCCGATCAGGCCGAACAGCGAGCCGGAGGCACCTATTACGGTGATATTCGGATGCCAGATGTAGCCAAGGCCGGTTGCGGTCAGGGCGGTCAAGGTGTAGAGGATAAAGAAGCGGGAAAGGCCGATCTCGCGTTCGAGCATCGGCCCCACCTGATAGAGCACCATCATGTTGAAGGCGAGGTGGATCAGACCGCCGTGGGTGTAAGCGTAGGTGATGCAGCGCCACCATTGCCCTTCTTGAATGACGATTGGCCAGAATTGCCCGCCAGCCAGACGGAGCAGCAACGTCCCGGGGTTGAGGATGATGCTGAAGCCGAGACCGGCCAGTAACCCTTGAACAACCATGGCGACAAATAGAAAGACATTGATGCCGATCAGCAGGTGGGCAAGAGAAAAGTCACTAGACGGTGATTGCCCATGCATAATCGCCTTCAGGTTGCGCTCCCAACGCATGATGCGCCACTGCCAGCGGGTTCCGTTCAGGCCGAGATTGTCAAAAATATTTTTCCAGTTCATTGTTTGTTCATTCCATTTAAAAAGTGAAAGTCAATTATTGCAGGATGACTACGGTCTGACAAGTCAATCGTTTGCAAACTACAAATTCATTTGCTGTTAATTGTTTATGTCATTTCGACATAGGGCGAAATCTTGTTGAGAAGATCTCTCTCTGCGTTCGAGATGACAGTGTGAAGAATTCAATATGCTTTTTGCTTTATCATGTCCATCCTGTATATCCCTGTAAATATAGATTGGGTCATTGATGCCTGAATAGCTACCAAGCTTCTTGCAATCAGCTGTAATTTCGGGCAGAATCAGCTTTCATTTGAAAATTTTAAACCAAGGAGATTCAACTATGGCGCTCGAATCTATCAATCCGGCAACCGGTGAGTTGATTGAAAAATTTACGGAGCTGACCCCGGAGCAGACCAAGTCAGTGGTTGACAGCACGGCAGTCGCTTTTGCCGATTGGCGACAGACCTCATTTTCCGAGCGAAGCCGATTGATGTATAAGGCAGCTGAGGTCCTGCGCCAGAATGTCGATAAATATGCCCGGACCATGGCTTTGGAGATGGGCAAGCCGATTGTTGAAGGACGGGCCGAGGTTAATAAATGTGCTTCGGTTTGTGAGTTTTATGCCGACAACGCTGAAGCG
>CBDUUF010000264.1:0-3367 GCA_965370375.1 uncultured Desulfuromonadaceae bacterium | reverse complement strand
ATATTCGTGCCCGGCTGGAGGATACGTATCATCTGCCGTACAAACATCGGTCATTACATGAAGTGGTGTTCAGTGACCGGGATCTGCCGAATGATTGCCACACCCTCGATGTTGCCAAGCGGTTGATCGACTACGGCTATCATCCACCGACCATCTATTTTCCGTTGGTAGTCAAGGGGGCGATTATGATTGAGCCGACCGAGACTGAAAGCAAAGAGATCCTCGATGAGTTTTGTGATGCCATGCTGGCGATTGCTAAAGAGGCGGCCGAGGAGCCGGATCTGTTACATGCTGCTCCGACAGTGACCAGGATTGGCCGGCTGGATGAAACCGGCGCGGCGCGGCAACCGTGTCTCTGTTGGTTACCGGAAGATTACGAATGATGCTTACGAAAAGGTCCGGTTGTGCGGGCCTTTTCTGTTTGTGGTTGTCTGTAATGATACTTAAGGAGTGACAGATTTAGTGAGTTGCCGGTTATTTATGAGACTGACTATATCGTGCGCAGCTACGAGATTGACACCAATGGCCGTGTCCGTCCGCTGACGCTGCTTAATTATCTACAAGATGCTGCGGGTGAACATGCCGCTCGGCTCGGCCTGTCGGTGCTGGATTTATTTAAACGCAACCTGACCTGGGTATTGTCGCGTTACCATGTGCGATTTCATGCGTTTCCGTCCGTACATAGCCGTATCCGGCTCAAGACCTGGCCGTCGGGACGTGAAGGTCGTTTTGCTCTGCGAGAATTTCAGTTGCATGATGAAACGGGAACGCCGGTTGTCAGCGCCAGCACCTCCTGGATGCTACTTGATCTCAAGACGCGCCGTCCGGTTCGGGTTGACGAATATCTGCCTGATCTACCGATCAATACGACCCGCGCCATTGCGGACCAATTCCATTCACTGCCGAAATTACCTGAGGTGAGTTGTGAATTGCCGTTTCGGGTGCGCCATGGTGACCTTGATCTGAACAATCATGTCAATAACGTGGTCTACGTTGATTGGGCTCTGGAGACGTTACCTGCTGATCTGATCGGCAAACTGCAACCGGCGGCGGTTGAAATTACCTACCGGGCGGAATCTTATTATGGTGACCGGATTATCTCCCGGAGTATGTTTACAGCAGAAGACTCATCAGTAAGTCTACATCAGCTCGTCAGTGAAAAAACTGGCAAAGAGGTTGCCCGTTTGCGGGTGGAGTGGCAAAGAGGGTGATTGATTGTCATCTCGACCGACGGGAGAGATCTGGGTCTTAATTTTTGAGAAAGATTTCTCTCTACGTTCGAATTGACATTATTTGTTCTTGCCATATAAAAACTGACTTAACCTAAGCAATATTCCTTGTTTCGTTCCTATCGCCCCATCCGGACAAAGTTCCTGACAACAAAAACAGCGAATACACTGTTTATCGTCGATCTGTAATCGATTGTTCTCGATCGTCATAATTTGTGGCGGACAGGCTTCGACACAGATACCACAACGTTTACATTTTGCATGGTCAACTTCGGGGCGCGCGGTCAGGCTACGCCGCAGCGGTTTTTTGAGAAAACCCGGCAGGCGGAAATTGAGGTCGGAGCTTTGCGCCGGTCTGAAAGATAGCGGTCGAAGGCTCGACGGTGCTGCACCGACGATTTCGATCTCTTCCAATCTGGCCCCGGGGCGTTCCGTTTTACGGGCGACAACCTGAGTCCAGACTGAATCTGGTTTTAGGCCGAGGAGGTCACAGGCGACGGTGTCGATCGCCAGCGCGTTGCTGCCGGCTATTAAAGCACCGATCTGCACCGGATCGCCACTCCCCGGGCCATCCCCCTCCATGCCGACAATGCCATCGACGATCGTCAACGCCGGGTTGATGAACTCAGCCAGTTCGAGCAGCATCAACGCAAAGTATTCCTTGCTGGTGCCGGCTTGCAGATGCAGACGTGGCTTACGCATTCCGACCACGGCGCCGAACAGGTTCTTGACCCCACAGGTCATGCCCATCATCTGGTGTGTTTTCAGCTTCGGCAGGTTGATAATCACATCGGCATCGAGAATGTCCTGCGCCAGTTCCAGGTGGTGAAATGTACCGGATTTGGTCGACACATTGACTGATGCTGTAAATGGCGTGAATTCGACACCGGCTTCCTGTATTACATCCCAGATGCCGCACTTTCGGGCCACCTGTTCCGGGCGGCCGATACCGGGTGAATCACCCACCAAAACAATACCGTCGGCTTCCTGCACCAACTTGATGACACCGCGGACGATTTCCGGATGTGTTGTAACTGCATTCTCCGGTGGTTTGCCGGAGAGCATGTTCGGTTTGAGTAACACCTTTTGTCCCGGTTTAACAAACGCTTGCATGCCACCGAGAGGTTCAAGTAGAAGCCGTAGCTGTTGCAGGAGGGAGTCGGGCTGGTAATCGGTTGCTGCCCGAAGGGAAACCATGTGCTTCATGACGGGATGATCCGGATTTGTAGCTGGCGTCGCCGTGGGCCGTCGAACTCACAAAAGTAGATCCCCTGCCAGGTGCCGAGGACGAGCTGACCGTTTTCGAGCGGAATGGTCTCACTGCAACCGAACAGCGAACTTTTAACATGGGCGGCGCTGTTTCCCTCAGCGTGGCGGTAGCCGCCATCTAGCGGAACAACCCGATTCAGGATGGTCAGCATGTCGTGTACGACATCCGGATCAGCATTTTCATTGATGGTAACTGCGGCTGTGGTGTGCGGCGTAAACAGGTGCACGATACCGTTTGCAATGCCGCTCGCGGCAACTTCGCTTCGCACACGACCGGTCACTTCGATCATCTCATTGGTTTGATTACTGTCGATATCAATCGCTGGCATGATCTTCTGTCAATGCGGCATGGATGGCACGAAAGGCAGTCGGGTGGTACAGCAAAGCAGTGTGGCCAATACCGGTAAGCTCGACGTTATGCTGGCCGTTAAGGATAGCGTGCTCGTATGGGATAACCATATTGTCATGGCGGCTGAAGATGTTAGTCAGACGGACCTTCTTCGGGAAAGGCTGAGCATTCAGGTTGGTTAAAAAAGGCGAGCCCGGCGCCAAGTTTTTACCGAGTGCTGTTACCACGAATGACACCATCTTAGAACCGGTATTAGGTGGTCCGAGCAGAACACAGCGATCGACCTTTGCGGCGCCACCACGGATCTGTAAATAGTTGCGGGCAATTATGCCGCCCATAGAGTGCCCGACCAGGTGAACTTTTTCTATGCCACGTTGCTGACGCAGTTCGTCGACCAGCCTTGCCACCCGCTCGGTCAGCGTCTCCACATCCTTCCATGACGGCAGGTTGATGGTGTAGAGATCAGTCAGTCCGTGTCTGCGTAACCGGAATTTGCACAAAAGCCAGGCGGATCGGTTGT
>CBDUUF010000263.1:0-3382 GCA_965370375.1 uncultured Desulfuromonadaceae bacterium | reverse complement strand
CTCCGGTCAGGGTAAAGAAATGCGTCTTGCCGCACGGCAGATTGCCAAAAAGAAGATCTTTACCGCCGAGCTGCTGGGGCAACTGGAGACGGGTTTACAGCAGAACTATCTGCGTAACGATGCAGATAAAGTAACCGTTGACGCTTTGTCCTGGTACTGCAAAGTTCTCGGACAATCCGGCGATCCAGCCTACCTGCCTGTTCTTGAACAGGTGTCCGAATCTGCCGCCAACAAAAAGCTGCGCAAATATGCGCTGAAGAGTTTGGTGGTGCTGCAAAGAAGCGTTCAAAATTAATCGGTCAACACGATCGAAACCTGACTCTGAGTTGAGTCACATCAGAATACCCTCAGCATATTTGCGGAGAAACACCGTGGCAGAAAAGCACTATTTAGTCGGTCCCGATACCGTGCGGATGCTCGAACTTGGCCATCCCTGGGTGATCGCTGATCGTTTTACTGCCGAATGGCCGTCAGGTAGTTCAGGTGAGCTGATTCGTCTGACCGACCAGACCGGGAGAGTTTTGGCTACGGCACTCTACTCACCGGGGGAGCGGATCGTCGCGCGGGTTTTAGCCCATGGTCGAATGAACCTGAATCAGGAATGGCTTCGCCGCCGGCTGAAACAAGCGGCGGATTTACGCCTGAAACATCTCGATCTGTCCGGCACTACAGCCTATCGTCTGGTCAATGGCGAGGGTGATGGTCTACCCGGGTTAACGATTGATCGCTATGGCGACTACCTGATGCTCCAGCTTTACACGGAAGCCTGGGCGCCACATCTCAAGCTGCTTACCTCCGTCTTACAGGAGCTGTTTACGCCGCACGGCATCTATGAAAAATTTCGCCCGCAGGAGACGCGTAAGCTGGCGGCAAAATCGGCCTCTACCCGTTACAGTCATCTGTTGACCGGTGAAAAACACAAAGGTAAATTGACGGTCGAAGAGAACGGACTCAATTTTCTGATCGATCTTGAAGATGGCTTGAATACCGGGCTGTTTCTCGATCAACGCGAAAACCGCCGTGATTTCATGCTGCGGGTGCAAGGGAAGAAGGTCTTGAACCTGTTCGCCTACACCGGCGCGTTCTCGGTGGCTGCTGCCGCGGCCGGAGCGCAAAAGGTGACCAGTGTCGATGCTTCAGCTGGTTATCTCGACTGGGCACGCGAGAATTTTAACTGCAATCGTCTCAACCCGAAACGGCATGAATTCATCGTTGATGATTGTTTTGCCGTGCTCGACCGATTTAAGCGTGAGGGGCGCTCCTTCGATGTGATCCTGTTTGATCCGCCCAGCTTCTCCAGTACGCGTAAAAGCACCTTTTCTACCCGTGGTGGGACATCCGGCCTCGCCAGCAGTTGCTTGGAACTGTTAACTGACAACGGTTTGCTGATCGGCTCATCAAACCATCAAAAGACGGATTTTGCTGATTACTTCAAGGAGTTGCGGCGTGGTGCACTGAAGGCCGGCTGCGAGTTGCGCATAATTGGCCTTCACTCGCAGTCGGGTGATTTTAATTATCCGGTTACGTTTCCGGAGGGGCGTTATCTGAAGTATGTGCTGGCGGTTAAAACCACCCCAGCCTGATGAAAAACCCCCGTCTACGGCGTTGCTATTGATCTCATCACTG
Source organism: uncultured Desulfuromonadaceae bacterium (assembly GCA_965370375.1). Taxonomy (GTDB): domain Bacteria; phylum Desulfobacterota; class Desulfuromonadia; order Desulfuromonadales; family UBA2294; genus Kmv16. The sequence goes on along the minus strand of CBDUUF010000263.1, from coordinate 1,756 downwards.
CGACGTAGCTTCCGCTACGCCTCGTTCTTCGATCTTCAGGCGCCTTGTATCCAGGCATTTTTGATCAGCCTCCCAAGGAGACTTGTCAGTAATCTGTTATAAATGATTGTTGTTGGCAGCCTCTTTGTTAACCAGCGGCAAAAAGACTTCGTGGTAGAGAAATGCGTGGCCAACAATGTTTTTCTGCGCCAACAAGGGATGGCCCTCTGGCATGATCAGGAACGGGAGCGACTGTTCTCCTCCGACCGAACCGTGACCGCCGATCTGGTCGTCAAAACAGGCAATCTGACCGTCGGTGTAATCACCAAAAACAATCAAGTCACCACAGCTGCTGTCCGCGGCGAATTCACACAGTTGACCAAATATTAATTTCGGCGGGCCATATGGCTTAAGAAAAGCAAGTTTGTCGCTTGTGGGGAGTTCCAGGTTATTAACACAAAGTTCACCGTGGCGATGCACAAACCAGACGCGGTCGCCCGAACCTCTGGCCATCAGGAAGCCGATCCCTTTATGCTTGGATAAAAAGCGCAGCAACATCGGATGCTGCTTGCGAATTTCCGCCAGGGTCAAGCGTCTTTTTTTGCCGGTGATATAGAGGTGGGCCAACGAGCTTGAATAGGTGATGACGATCCCCCCCTGGGTCACAATCTTAATCGTCTCCGGAACCAGTTCACTGATTTTTCGCTGTAAATGATCCTTTACCCGACGATAGATGCGTTCTCTCCAGGTATCCGGGCGGGCTTCGATCTCTCCATGCAAATAACCGAGTTGGGCCCGGGTGAATTCGAGTGGTCCGGAAGAGATCGTGGCCTGGTCACTATCCTCGATAAATGCATTGACTGCATCACCGAGGGTCGCGCCAAATCTTCCTTCAAACGGATAGCCCGGTGTCTGTCCGTGATCACTGAGCAGAATTAATTGGTAATCAGCGCCTGGAGCGTAACGCAACATACGCATGACTTCACCGATCCGTTTGTCAGTATATTTCAGGTTTTTCAGGGCGGTACGAGAATCCGGACCGTATTGGTGCCCAAGCTCGTCATAACCGCTGTAGGTGGTGTAAATGCGCGGTACGCCGCTATATATATCGGCAATCACACCGAAGGTCTGAAATTCACGAAGAATGACATTACAGAAAATCCGGATAAACGGAAACAGCCCGATTTTGACCGGGTTGTTCTTTTTACGCTTGGCCCGATTCCGGTCGTAAAGTTCTGTGATGTATTCGGTAAGAATCGCCAGACACATGCGAGTGACCCGGAGTGGGTGCAGGAACAGCAACAAAACCAGACGCGAACCACCAAAACGCCCAAACAGGGTTTGTGGGTGTGGCGAAGAGATGGTAAACACGCTCTGTGCTGCGCCGCCATCGAGGATGTTGCTGTAGGATGAACCGCCGCTGAGGATCCCCGGTCGATCGCCGATCAGCTTCTCCCGGAAATACTGGACATGATCCGGGTCGTTGCAGCTGATGATCTGTCCGGTCGATTTTTCAAACCAGCGAAATGCGGGGATGCCCCGTTCGATTCCATAGAATATGGCCGCCTGGGCGGCCGGGGTGGTGCTGGGGAGTCCGCAAAGGTAGCTGCGTGCGGTGTTGCCCTGTTTCAGGTGCCGAGCAATATTCGGTAGATAGCCGCGAGCAAGTGCCATCAGGAAATGAGCATAAGACAGGCCATCGATCTGGATACCGACAAAACCCGTCTTGCGGCCGGATGCCAGGCGCTGCTTTCGTTCTTTGCGGAAGAGCCAGTAC
>CBDUUF010000262.1:0-3396 GCA_965370375.1 uncultured Desulfuromonadaceae bacterium | reverse complement strand
AGCCAGATAAAGCAACTGATCCGGGTCGATACCGGCGGCGGTCGGATTGCCCGGATTGGCCACTACAATCAGGTCGACTTCATCATCGAGGGCAGCCAACAGTCCGTCCGGATCAAACCGGAAACCGTCTGCGGCTGACAGGGGAAAAGTGTCGAGCGGAATTCCGGCTAACAACAGCGCTTTTTCATACTCGCTGAAGGCCGGTGTCACAACCATGGCCCGGCGGGACCGGAGTAAACGCGGCAACAGGTAAATCAGCTCGGTTGAGCCGTTGCCGACCACCAGGTTTTCAGCCGGAAGGTCGTGGTGCTCGGCCAGCGCCGCGACCAGTGCGGCCGCGTCGATTTCCGGATAATGGACGATGGCGTCCAGCGCCTGGCGCGCTGCTGCCAACGCTGAAGCCGGTGCACCGAGCGGGTTGATGCTGGCTGAAAAATCGACAATTTCGGTCAGCGGCCGACCGAGCTCGCGGGCCAAGCGGATCACCGCGCCACCATGTCCGGAATTGTTTATCCCTGAAGCGACCATAACAACAGCACTCCGATCAACAGGGCTAGAGCCGAGCTGGCATACATCAAGTGAATCATACTCCGGTAACTGGCGACCGTAACCGGCCTATCCGGATCACCCAGGGTCGGTTTTTCCACCGGCACGCCAAAATAGACTGCCGGACCACCGAGCTGAATACCGAGAGCACCGGCGGCGGCCGCTTCCGGAAAACCGGAATTGGGGCTGCTGGTCTTGCGGGCATCACGCAGCATCACCTTAAACGCCGACCAACCGTTCAAACCGATCGGCAAGGCGACAACCACCATCAGCAGACCGGTCAGCCGGGCCGGCAACAAATTGAGCAGATCATCAAGCCGGGCCGACGCCCGACCCATCTCGCGAAACCGGTCATCCCGATAACCGACCATAGAATCGAGGGTATTGGTCGCCTTGTACAACATGGCCAACACCGGCCCGCCGAGAAATAGATAGAACATTGGGGCAATAACACCATCAGAGGTGTTTTCAGCAACCGTCTCAATACAGGCACGCAGGATCTCTTCTTCGTTCAGATGCGCAGTGTCACGACCAACAATCAGCGACAGCGACCGGCGGGCATTATCCAGATCACCCGCCTCAACCAGCGCGACTACTTCATGGCTCTCCTTGTGCAGTTGACGCAAGGCCAAGGTGGTAAAGGCAATGTAAATCGCCACCGCGGCCTGCAACAACGGATGAATCTCGTCCGCCAACCAGAGAAAAAGAGCGGTCATGCCGCCAGCTACCAACAGGACAGTCAGGCACAACAGGATTCCTGCCAGGTATCGATTATTGAGCAGACCCCGCAGACCGGTCTCGAGGAAATTGATCAATCGGCCAATATAAACCACCGGGTGATGCAGGACTTTCGGATCGCCGAACAACAGGTCGAGTCCGACGGCAATCAGCAACAGGATCGGGTCCATTACCTAACCCTCCACTTTGAGCAAGTTCAGAATCTGGTCAAGCTCGAGATGTTTTTCTAAATGGTCGGCCAACCGGTCAAGCTCGTCGGTAACGCTTGGCAGCGCTATGGACTGCCGGGGAGCCAAGCCCTTTTCAGCGCGCAAAGTCGCCAACAAACTGTGCCGTAAAGATTCATTATCAAACAGCCCGTGCAGATAACAGCCCCAGACCCGGCCATCGGACGAACAGGCGCCATCCGCAAGGTCAACTTTTTCACCGGAACGTTGCTGCAGGGTGAACAGCGGTTCAACTTCCGGATCGTAGGCACTTTCGCCCATATGGATTTCATAACCGCGAACGGTATCTACGCCCTCCAGACCGAGGCCATCCACACTTAAATGCATCCGGGCGCTAACCTGATGGGTCTGCTTCTCGGCACACAACTTGGTGCTGATGCCGAGCAGACCGAGACCAAACGCCTCCGGGCTATCCGACTCAACCTGCTGTGGGTCAACAATCTCCCGGCCGAGCATCTGGAACCCGGCGCAGATGCCAATAACCCGGCCACCGGCAGCGTGAAAGTGCTGAATCGCCCCGGCAAAACCGCTCTGCCGGAGAATCGCCAGATCATCGAGGGTGCTTTTGCTGCCCGGGATAATCAGCAGGTCACAATCAGCGACTTTGGCCGGCTCTTCCAGATAGATCAAATCGACATCCGGCTCAGCTTCAAACGGATCGAAATCGCTGTAATTGGCAATCCGCGGCAGACGAACCACACCAATGGTCAATCGGTCATCCGCTCCACTCGCGCGGTTACGCTTACGCCCGAGAGCCACGGAATCCTCTTCCGGCAGGTGCAGGTCTATCCACGGCACGACGCCGAGTACCGGCACGCCGGTTCGCTCTTCGATCTCCTCAATCCCCGGCCCGAGCAGCGAAGCATCGCCACGGAAACGATTGATGATCACGCCGGCGACCCGTTCTCGCTCGTCCGGTCGCAGCAACTGCAGGGTGCCGAGAATCGACGCAAACACTCCGCCGCGATCGATATCAGCCACCAGCAGCACCGGCGCATCGGCCATGGCCGCCGCTTTGAGATTGGTAATATCATGCTGACGCAAATTGACTTCGGCGATACTCCCCGCCCCTTCGAGTACGACAACCTCGTGCCGGGCGGCGAGTCGCTTGTAGGCGGCTTCAACCGCGGCAAAGGCGGTCGGCTTAAAAGCATGATACTCGACGACACTCATATTGCCGACCGGTTTGCCGGCAATCACCACCTGACAACCGGTCTCCGAATTCGGCTTGAGCAGCACCGGGTTCATGTCGACGTGCGCCGGCAGACCACAGGCCGTTGCCTGTAATGCCTGCGCCCGACCAATCTCACCCCCCTCGGGCGTAGCTGCCGAATTCAGTGCCATATTCTGCGCCTTGAACGGCGCGACATCAACCTGGCGTCGTTTCAACAGGCGACAGATACCAGCGGTCAGCAGACTCTTGCCGACATCGCTGCCGGTGCCACCGACGAACAGCGCCCGCGCACGCCCAACGGGCGTAGTTTTCAGTTTTAAGCTTTCAGCGTTCAGTTTTGCATCATTTTCCTGACAACTGACAACTGACAACTGCTTACTAGTTTTATAGCCGCGCGGGGTAATCATCCGACCGGCCGCATCGACCATGGTCTGGCTGTTGCCGATTATCACCAGGCTGAACATGTCGACCGCGGCGGAATCGAACCCGGCCAGAGTATCGACCAGTACCGTCTCCCCCTCACGGGTGCTGTTGCGCACGATACCGACCGGCGTGTCCGGCGAACGGTGCCGCAACAGAATACGTCGGGCCGCATCGAGATGTTCGGGACGGCCCTTGCTGCGCGGATTGTACAGGGCCACAACAAAGTCAGCCGTGCCGGCAGCATCGAGTCGACGCCGGATCAACGGCCAGGGAGTCAGCAAATCAGAT
>CBDUUF010000261.1:0-3396 GCA_965370375.1 uncultured Desulfuromonadaceae bacterium | reverse complement strand
GAACCGAGGCTCGGTGTCACCCCGGCCGGCAGCTTGCCGGCGGCGTAGTTCAGGTATTCAAGCACGCGGGAACGCGCCCAGTACATATCGGTGCCGTCTTCAAAAATAATATAGACAAAGGATAGCCCGAAAAAGGAGTAGCCGCGCACCGTCTTGGCATAGGGGACTGCCAACATCTGGGTGGTCAGCGGATAGGTCACTTGATCCTCGACCACCTGCGGTGCCTGACCCGGATATTCGGTAAAGACAATAACCTGAACATCAGACAGGTCCGGGATAGCGTCAAGCGGGGTATTGATCACCGCATAGAGCCCACCAATCACCAGAAACACCGTGACCAGAACAACCATGAACTTGTTACGCAGCGAGAGGGTAATTATCTTTTCAATCATGACGGCTTCCTTTTACAGCTGGTGAAATTAAAACAGATCATCAAGTTTCTTTGCGGACGAGGAATCTTCATCCCCGAACAGGTCTTCAACATCTCCTGAGTCTGTCTCAGGTTCCAGCATCTTGGAAATCGCCTCACGCAATCGACTTTCAGAATCGAGCATAAACTGCGCCGAGATCACCACCCGTTCATCGGCAGCGACGCCCTGGCGAATCTCGATCATGCCAGCGTCGCCCTGCACCCCGGTTTTGACCACTCGCGGTTCAAACTTACCCTCACCCAACGCGACAAATACGGTTTGTTTGGCCCCCGAATTGAGAACCGCCTGAACCGGCACCGACAGCACATTACTCTGCGGCTCGGTTTGAATTTCAACGTTGACATACATATCCGGGCGCAGACTCATATCCAGGTTGGCAAACTCAAACCTCGCCTTGACCGTGCGGGTTTTAGCATCGACATAAGGATAAATATAGGTAATTTTGGCACTGCGTGGTTCCTCACCGGCATACGGCAGGGTCACGCTGGCCGTCTGCCCAACCTTGACGAACGGAAGCTCGTTTTCATACAGATCGGCGTAGACCCAGACCCGCGACAGATCGGAGATCTCAAACAACGCCTTGCCCGGTTTGACAAACATCCCTTCGTTGACCATCTTCATGGTGACGATACCGCCGTACGGCGCATACAGGGTCATCCTCTTGCGGACCTGACGGCTCTGCTCGAGCTTGCTGATGTCGCGACTCGAAATATCCCAGAGCTGCAACCGCCGCCTGGCGGCATCAAGTAACCGCTTCGAACTGTCGGCCAGAATCGCCACACTACTATTTCTGGCAGATTCATAACCGGACAAGGCGAGCAGGAACTCCTCCTGGGCGGTAACCAACTCCGGGCTGTAGATTTCCAGCAGCGCAGCACCTTTTTTCACGGTCTGACCGGTCTTGCTGACATGCAGCCGCTCAACCCAGCCAGCTATTTTACTGTTGACCGAATATTGTCTCGACTCCTCGTAAGCGATCACCCCGACGGTACGGATGCTCCGCGCGATGTCACCCCTGACCACCGGTGCAGTCCGCACACCCATATTTTGCACCGTCACCGGATCGATGGTGATGGTTGAGCCGCTTTGCACGCTATCCTCATAAACCGGAATCAGATCCATACCCATCGGCGACTTGCCCGGTTCATTGCGGATATAAGTCGGATCCATCGGCGCCGCCCAGTACTTGACCTTGCGCTCAGCCGTCGCATCCTCTGCTGCATTCGCTTCGGCGACGAGCTGTAGCTGGCCGTTCAATTTCGGCAACAGGTTACCGGCCATGAAACCGAGAGAGATGAGGAAAACAAAAATCGCGGTGATAACTGTTTTATTATTCATTGCGGCATTACCTATAGATTGGAGTTGGGGTTCATAAGGGAAATAATCTGTGCTGAACCGGTCCCGGTACGGTAACGAAACGCGGCTACGGTCTTATTGAAATCGGCAATTGCCTGCAGATGCTTGCTCTCGGCGGAATAGATGCCGAGCAGGTTTTTCAGCAACGATGAAAACTCGGTGCGGCCGACCTGGTAAGCGGAGAGCGAAGCCGCGTAGCGCTGCTGTGACTGCGGTACAATCCCCTCCCGGTAGAGCACGATTCGTTCTTCCAACTGCTGCAACTGTAGCTGCAGATCGCTGACTTTAATCCGCTCATTGGTCAGCAGATTTTGATAATCACTGATAGCGACCTGTAGCGCTGCGTCGGCCTGGGCCCGTTCGGAGTTGACCTTTGATCGGTTGACAAACGGCATAGTCATGCCGAATTCGATCGAAAGCAGATCCGTCGAATGGTACATCGGGTTGTCTTTGCGAAAGGTGTAACCGGCGCCGATCTTAAAATCAGGACGGCCTTGTAGATTGGCCAATTTGACCTTCTCCCGGCCCTCATCGACCCGGGCACGAAACAGCCGAAACATCGGTCGGTTAGCCTCGATACTATCGACAGAGTCATCAGTGAGGATCGAATCGGCGTAGGCCGTCAGTTGCACCTCGGTGGCAAGCTCCTGTTCACTCGGCCGATCGAGCAGGCGGTTAAATTCATACAACGCCCCTTTGGCCTTACGCTTAGCGGTCGATAGGGCATTCATCGCTTCGGTTCGACTGATCTGGACATTCAGGACGTCCTGCTGACCGCTTTTACCGACCGCATAGCGGGCTTCAACAAAACCCTGAAAATCTGCCAGAGCCTGAAGTTTGTTCTCCACGATCTGAACCAGCTCGCGCTTCAGCAGCAGGTCGTTCCAGGCCCGAACCAGATCACGCCGCAGCATCAACCCCTCTTCATACACCCGGGATTGCATCGCAGCCGACTTAGCTTCAGCAACCGCTGCCTTGCCCGACAGTTTGCCCGGATACGGAAACGCCTGCGACAATTTGACAACATTGCCGGTCATCGGTGTTTCGTCGGCAGCAAACGAATCGACCGGATAGTTGTTGAAGACGAAAGCGACCCTCGGGTCGGGCAACGCGCCGGCAGCGCCAATCCGGGCCGTCGCCTGCTCGCCCTGAAAACGGGCCGAGGCAATGCGGTGGCTTTTTTCCAGCCCCTCGATCACATACGGATCGAGTACCGGATCGCTGGTCAATGCTAAGTCTGTCGCTCCGACCAGACTTGCAGAAATTAAGAGGAATAAGGTTGTGAGTAAAGATCTCATAAATAGTCTATCCTTGTTAAAGTCAGCGAGGTACTTTACACAAAGAATGCCAACTTCGTAAGATATTGTATTTACAGACTTTTACAGATAGGCACAGGAACAAAGTAGCGACAACTGTAGAATATTCTTCAATGAAATAAAGAATATTCCACAAAACAGCGGCGACCGGAATGGTGTCGGAGGATACGGACCAAGGCAGGTACGACTTCTATGTGAGAGATGATTTATTTCCAGATTGGAACCAAATAATTGCACTACATAAAACGCTGTCAAAAGAACCTTTCCAGCAGTATGCTTTTCCGTGCTGCATA
>CBDUUF010000260.1:0-3397 GCA_965370375.1 uncultured Desulfuromonadaceae bacterium | reverse complement strand
GGTTCATAACCATTGCGGGGCGCCAGATAATTATCCGGCGCCCCGTCAACAATATCCCCCCGACACCACATCCGTAAAACGTATCAATGCACCCATTGCCAGACTGACTGTGCTACAATCCCGATCTTCAACTATCATTTATCTACTTATTTAAGAGACTGCCCACACCCATGACTTCAAATAAGCGAAAACTCTGGCAAAGACTCGGCTGGACCATCACCGGCACAGTCATCTGCCTGTCTCTTCTTATTGTTTCCCTGAGCCAGTTCCAGAGCGGCCAGACTCGCCGCGACATATCCACCTTCCTGACTGACAAGATCGCAAGCCGTGTGCAAAGCGAAGTATCCGACTATATCAATCGGGTCGAATCACTGCTGCACATCGTCGCAAAATGGGGTCGTGAAGATCTGCTCGATTTGGCCAACCCGGATAAATTCATGCTCGGTGTCAGACCCGTTCTTGACACGTTCCCAAACGTGGCCGGGCTGACGCTTACCAGCGACGGCATTAATGAATTTTCGTTTCTGAATACGGCTAATGGCTGGGTTATCGCCAACCAAAGGCAACTCAAAGGGGACTGGCTGGCCGAGGCCCTCAAGCAAGAAGAAAAAATTGTCTGGATGCAACCGGAGCGTCTCGCGCCACTGGCAGGCCCGGCGATATTCGGCGCTATCACCTGGTCGAACGACGACAAAACTATTTCTGGCGGAGCTATTGGCCACGTTCCGATCAATAATTTCTACGATTTCATCTCCGACCTCGAAACGAGCCCCGGAGGTCGAGTCTACCTGATTGACTCTGCGGGCCGTGCTCTGGCTCGAACCGACATGGAGACAACGCCTGATCAAATATTTAAACCGAGCGAAGATCCAACCCTGCAGGCGGCGATCGCAGCCGGTGTTAACAGCGCCAACTTCGACAGTCCACCCACACTGATCAAACCTAATGGTACTACCTGGTGGGTCGGCGTCCGCCCGATTAATCCGCGCAACCCGATCCATCGACTGGTTATTCTGATCCCTGAAAAAGACATTATTGAGGCCCTTTCAAGTCAAAACTTCGCCCTGCCAGCAATTGCCGGAGCTCTGGTTCTGGTCGGTCTGATCATTATTTTCTGGCAACTGAAACGCTACCGGCGGCAACTCGCTGAGCGGACCCCATGGAATTCTGATGCAACCGTCTCACAATCCAATATTGACGAACGTATTGCTGCGGGTGAGAGCGAACATCAGGAATTCAAGTCGACTATCCGAAAAAATCTGGGCAGCGGCAAATTAGGCAAGGAGATTGAAAAGGCCTGGCTCAAAGGTGTAGTCGCCTTCCTCAACTCTGAAGGCGGCGTACTGTTTTTCGGGGTCGATGATGAAGGAGAGGCGCTCGGCCTCGAAGCGGACGAATTCAAAAGCGATGACCATTGTGGTCGGCATGTCAAGAACCTGATTAACCAACACATTGGTGCCGAGTTCACCGCCTACACTAATTTTGAGCTGGTGCAGTACCGCAACAAAACAATCGGCCTGCTCGCCTGCCAACCTTCTCCGGAACCGGCCTTTTTAAAGATCGGCAAAGACGAAGAGTTTTTTGTCCGTAACGGCCCGGCCAGTCTCTGCCTCTCAGTCAGTCAGACTATGGCCTACCTGAAACAACGCGGGTAATTTTCACAATAAAAAACGGGGACAAGCAAACCAGCCTGTCCCCGATATTCTTTAACAACAGGTGCAGTTTCCGATTTGGAAACGAGCAATTTTTTGCAAGGTCAAGGAAATCAAGTATTTGAGCGGAGGCGTAGCACTTTACGCCGCACAATCAAATGTGCAGATTGACGCCGAGATTGCGGAAAAGGGCCGTTTCCGGACGGAAACTATTTATTCGCTGCGATGCACCGCTAACGGCCCCCACGACTGATCAATCGACATTACCTCGATAGCATTGATATTGACATGCTCCGGCAGCGTCGCGGTGAAGAACACGATGTCAGCAATATTCTCCGGTTGCAACGCTTCGGTACCGCGATAGAAATTGTCGGCCTTGGCGTCATCGCCTTTAAAACGGACATTGGAAAACTCGCTTTCAGCCATCCCCGGAGCAAGGTTAGTAACCCGAACCCGGGTGCCGATCAGATCAGCCCGCAGATTGCGTGAAAACTGTTGCACAAACGCTTTGGTCGCACCGTAAACATTACCACCCGGATAAGGCCAGCTACCGGCGGTCGAACCAACATTAATAATGTGCCCGCTATTGCGGGCGACCATGCCGGGCAACACGGCTCGGCTACAGTACATCACGCCCTTGATATTCGTATCAACCATCGTCTCCCAATCGTCGAGATCAACCGCCCACGCCGGTTCCAGACCAAGCGCAAGGCCGGCATTATTGAACAGCAGATCGATATCTTCCAACTCCGCAAACGCGGCAGCGACCGCCTCACGATCACGCACATCGAGCTGGATAATCTTTTGCACAGATTCACCCAGCTCCTGCTGTAATGCCTCCAGCCGTTCCATACGCCGTCCGGTCAGAATCAACTGCCACCCGGCAGCGGCAAATTTTCTTGCACAGGCGGCACCGAACCCGGAGGTGGCACCGGTAATCAGGATTGTCTTGGCCATTATCATCTCCTTATCAAACTGTTATTGCCAACAGTCGAAGCTTAGCTTTAATTTGCGCTATACTTTATCTACACAATAAATTTTTCAGGATGGAGCTTTGATGAATTCTGATCAGCAATCATATCCGGCTACCACTGAACAGGCCTCGCCGATGCTACAGCTGGCGATCAACAAGTTCAATGCCGGAGACTATTTTGTCTGCCATGAATTTCTTGAACAGCTCTGGCTCGATGAACAGGGCCCGCAACGTGACCTCTACAAAGGAATCTTGCAGATCGGTATCGGTCTACGTCACCTGCAACGCAACAACATCAATGGCGCCCGGCGACTGCTGGAAAACGGCAGCAATCTGATCGAACCGTTTACGCCAGTCTGCTTCGGCATCGACCTGCTGAGCTTGCAAAATGATGCCAGATCGGTGCTACTACGGCTGGAAGAGCCGAACCAGGCGCACCGCTTCATGGATGGTGATGCAATCCAGATAACAACCTGTTAATCGTCGGTTACATCCGGCTCAACAAAACACCAGCCAATCTCTGGAAACTGTTCTTTTATCTGCACTTCCAGGCGGTTAATCTTGGTACAGGCAACCGAAATTTCCAGGCCCGCTCGCAAACGGATTTTAGCCGCCAGCATCACCTTGGCGCCCATCTGCAAAGTGATCACATTGTAGACTTCTTGAATATCAGCATCATCAGCGATCGCCACTTCAATCGCCGCAACCAGATCAGGGTCAGCCGAGCTACCAAGCAACAGTGACTTAATGCGGATAGAGACAAAGATTGCAA
>CBDUUF010000259.1:0-3400 GCA_965370375.1 uncultured Desulfuromonadaceae bacterium | reverse complement strand
ATTAACAACTGAGTGACCATATCTGGCACTTATAAACGCCACCTTCCGGCCTCAACCTGATAATGCCGAAAAGTGGCTTTTTATGCAGCTATCAGTCATCGGCAAGCGGCGGCGCCTGGGTCGTCATCAAGATGTTGTGCTTTTTCATCAGGTCGTAGAGTGTGGGACGACTAATACCTAGCGAGCGGGCGGTTCGCGCTATATTCTTCTCGCGTTCAAAGGTCGACAGAATCATTTTTCGTTCAACATCAGCCCGTGCCTCATGTAACGTTTCCCCGGCGATAGTGCAGACCAGTTCATCCTGAAAAATGCCAGTCGGCTGGTCTTCTTCCGCCACAGCAACTTCAAATCCGAGTGACGACGGCTCTACCACCGGACCATCAGCCATAACAACCGCCCGTTTAACCTTATTTTCCAATTCACGCACATTACCGGGCCAACGATAATCGAGCATGGTGCGAATTGCCACCGCGCTGAAACTGCGAACCCGCTTATTGTATTCTGCTGCATACTGACGCAAAAACAGATGTGCCAGCAGAGTGACATCATCCCCCCGATCACGCAGCGGCGGCAGGGAGATCGTGATCACGCCAAGGCGGTAATAGAGATCTTCACGAATCCGGCCATCGGCAACAGCCTTTTCCACATCGACGTTGGTCGCCGCAATAATACGGACATCGACCGGAATATCATAACGCCCCCCAACCCTCTGCAGTACCTGTTCCTGGAGGAAACGAAGGATTTTTACCTGTAGTGCCGCAGGCATTTCACCAATCTCGTCGAGCAGCAGTGTCCCTTGATCCGCATACTCCAGCTTGCCTCGCACCTGAGCAACTGCCCCGGTAAAGGCCCCTTTTTCATGGCCGAACAGCTCTGCTTCGAGCAGAGCCTCTGGAATTGCGCTGCAATTGATCGGCTGAAACAGTTCATCGCGGCGCGGGCTCAAGGCATGAATGGCCCGGGCAACCATTTCTTTGCCGGTACCGCTTTCACCGACCAACAACACCGGAATGTTTGACGACGCCACCTTGCGCACGATTGTAAATACATCAAGCATAAGTGGCGATTGACCAAGCAAGCCAATCAGGGTTTGCTTGCCGACAGAGCGGGCATGCAACTGGCGGTTTTCCTCTTCCAGCAGAGCCAACTGAAAGGCTCTTTGCAGGATAATCCGCAATTCGTTCAGTTCGACCGGCTTGGAATAGAAATCGTAGGCGCCAAGGTGCACAGCGCGCAGCGCATGATCCTTATCACCCTGGCCGGTTATAACTATAACCTTGGTTCCTGGTGCAATTTCGAGCATCGCTTCAAGACAGCGAAACCCTTCAGCAACGCCGGAAGCGTCAGGCGGAAGGCCAAGGTCGAGCAGCACCACTTTCGGCTCTGGCTGTTTAAAAACAGCCAGCGCGGCGGAGCGATCTTCGGCAAACAACAACCTATACGCCTTGCCAAGCCCCCACTCGAGCTGTTTTCTTATTTCAGCATTATCATCAACAATCAGCAACTTATCCATCTGATAAAACCTCGGCAGTTAATCTTGTTGGCAGATAAATCCTGAATTCACTCCCTTTACCGACGGCACTGGCGGCTTCAATGCGGCCACCGTGAGCTTCTACAATCTGGCGACACTGATAAAGACCAATCCCCAACCCATTTTGCTTGGTCGTCTCAAACGGGCGAAACAGGTTTTTAGCCATAAACTCATCGGTCATGCCACACCCCTCATCCCTGAACACCAATAAAGGGCCGGATTTATTGCCAATCTCGACCTGGATATTCTTGTTGTCATTTGAAGCTTCGATCCCGTTTAACAGTAGATTTGTAATCACCTTGCCTATTTCGCTCCGATCGATCTCAATATCAATACTTTCACCAGAAACCGTGACCCCGTTACTACCAATTTCATCAATCATCTCCAGCACCAGCTGCTTCAGGTTATATGGCTCACATGATAACGAACTTGACTCACCGACATGTTTCAACCGTCCAATCAGACTATTCATCTGCCTGACCGTGTTCGACAGAGTCTCCAGCATGTCTTCCTGAAAACGGTGATCGTGAATCAATTCCTGAGCGTTTTCCACCACCAGCGAAAGGATTGAGACCAGGTTCTTCAGGTCATGCATGACAAACGCTGAAACCTTGCCGACGGCCGCCATTTCACGTTGATCGGCCAATTGTCGGGAGAGACGGTCATTAATCAGCACCGCTGCCACCTGCCGGCCGAAAATCTTCATCAGGTCATAATCCTCATAAATAACCGGTTCATTGGCGTTGATCTGCCGACAAAGCACAACGACGCCACCAAGTTCCTGGTCAAAAAATATCGGAACAACAAACTGAATCTCATGTTGTTTCAGTAATTCGACCTCGACAGTCGAAATTTCACCAGCATTATCCTGGAGATTGAACACCCACCGCTTCGACTTCAAAAACCTGGTCAGAGACCCTGCAGTATCGATCCGCGCAGGCATCTGTGCTCCGGTATGAACGGCGACCACTGGCAAGCCGTCCTGTCCGCCCCGGTTAAGATAAAGAGCGCCACTCTGGATGGCAAATGTCTGGCAATATATTTCAATAATGGCTGCATAACGCGACTCGATGTCTCTGGCGTTCGCCAAACGTTCAGACATCTCCATCCAGAGGACTCGATAATCATATTTTTGCCGGTAAAAGTGTTTATGCAGAAACACTTTGGTTTTTCGGCGCAACGATTCAGACAACATCAGGGTACACAACGCTACGCCTACAAACAGGGAAAAACTGAACAAAAGCGCGCGATTGGATGACAATCCCAAATAGCGCAGCCCTTCTCCAGCGAGCCCCATGAAAACCAGATAGCCACACACAGCCAGCAGAACGATGGAACGGAATGCGGCTGCGCGGGACAGAGTCAAACGCAACGGGTGGCCACGGCGCAGACGTGCATAGAAAAACAGCATCAGGCCGAGTACAACCGTAAACGTTCGCGCAGGGACCAGCGACATATCGATGGTGCTGTACAGCAAACCCTGACTGTAATAAAACAGCTGCATGGTTATGATCGCACCAATGCCGAGCGCCTCAAATTTAAGGCACCAACGGTTCTGATGCGACAATGCCGTAAATGAGCGCTCGAGCAGCACCAGTGCAACAATCAGATAGACCATCAACAACAGGTAAAATGAGAAACCGACCTGACCGAGAAACAGTAACGATTCCGTACCGAAATCAGGATTGAAAATTATTGCACTCGCCTGCGGAAAGATCGCCAGAGACAGCAGCAACAGACCACCCAGCCAGAACAAACCGTTTACAACCGAACGGTTAAACAGACTGCGACCGGACAGTCCGATACTGTACAGTGCCCAGGCAATCGGCAATAACGCTTCACAGACAAACACGCCAGGCTTAATAATCA
>CBDUUF010000258.1:0-3404 GCA_965370375.1 uncultured Desulfuromonadaceae bacterium | reverse complement strand
GAAGCGTCGATTTCGCTATCCGCTGCTGAAGAGATTAAGGGGAACACCAATAAAGTGCAGCAAACAAGCAAATAGACAACTGCCATATTTCGTGCGGATTTCATCTGTTAGCCCTTCGATATTGAGAAGTTAAAATATGCTCTGTGCAAACTGTTTAATTCTTTGCCATGATACACTCCTTTGGGTTGAATTATACTCCGGAGTGTCTCTTAACTTTTAGCTATTTTTTGTCCCACAAGGTCTGACATCAAACATTTGTCAGCCTAACTATCGCTACATTTTGTATACAGTGGAGTTAAGTGCATGTCCCAGATAATTAATTTTAGATTCAACGTGAACGGCGAACGCCGTTACGCGGGCAATTGGCTGTAATCGGACAGTTACTACATTCAGGCGTTGGCGCCTTACAAAAGGCTCGACCATGAAAGATCAACGTGTGGCTGGCTCCGGTCCACTTCTCCTCCGGTAACAACCGACTCAGATCACCCTCTACCTTGACCGGATCCGTCTGCCGGGTCCAACCGAGTCGATATGCAATCCGTTTCACATGAGTATCGACCACCATTCCAGGAATTGTAAAAGCGTTACCGAGCACGACATTCGCTGTTTTTCGGCCAACCCCGGGCAGTGCCACCAGACTCAGCAGGTCTGCCGGAACCTCACCCTGGTGCCGATCGACCAGAGCCGCCGCACAACCAATCAGGTTTTTGGCCTTGTTGCGGAAAAATCCGGTGCTGTGGATCAGGTCCTCAACTTTCGGTAATGCGGCACCGGCCAAAGCTTCAGTATCGGGGTAATTTTTAAATAGCGCCGGCGTGACCTGATTTACCCGCACATCCGTACATTGTGCTGAGAGAATCGTTGCCACTAATAACTGAAACGGGTTTTCGTGGCTCAGCGCACATTCTGCATCCGGATAAACCGCTTCCAATCGGACCAGTGTCGGCAATGCATCTGCGCGGCCACTACGATACTGCATCGCCACACGCTCAGCCATGCACTGCTTCCAAATTACCCGGAATCCGAATCTTGTTTTTTTTATTGAGATAAATCAGGGTATCAGTCGCCTGCAAGGTCAGGATCAACGGCAGGTGGCGGGAAGCTTCGCGTGCTGAATAGACAACATCGGCATCAAGAACTTTCAGATCCCGGCCGATGTAGGCCCGATCACGGCCAAACACCGGCAAGGTTGCCGGGTAGGTTGCCCGGAAGAAAGGCCGCCGGACCCGTTGCAAGCCAATTCTCAAGTCGAAATTCCCGGCACCCAGCCAGTAGTCGGCAAAATCACCAATTACCAGAGTCGGGCAGGTGAGTGACTCGCTGCCAAGCAGGTCTGGACCGAGCAGAATCGCGACCTGACTGCGACGTTGTTCAGGGTCTGATGTCAAGCGAACATTGAACAGATGCATGCGCTGACCCTGGTGATCAAGGTCGGCTCTTTGACAACGACCGCCGTCACCAAGGTCATGGTTACGCACCGCGTTGAGGGTGTGGAAAGAGAGCAGAGCGTTGGCGTTTTTTTCTTCAGGACCGTAAGCGTGCATACCGAGCGCGTCGGCGAGGCAATCAAGATCGCCCGTCTGGACATTAATCTGCTGCAAAGCAACAATGTCCGGTGCAGACTGGCCGATTACTCCGGCAATTCGTTCCGGTTTACACCGGCCATCAAAGCCGGTGCAGTCCGTCACATTATAGGTCATGATGCGGATGCTGATCATCCGCTTCTCCTCTGCTGGTTACCTGCGAGTCAGTCCTGTTACTTCGCTTTGCCACGAACGGCATTTTTAATAACAACCTGTTTTACCGGCAGGTTGGCAAAAACGTAGTTTTTGCGCATCGTCTTGCCGGCAGCGATGGCATCAACGACGTCCATGCCGGCAACGACCTTGCCAAACACAGCGTAACCAAAATCCCGCGGGCCATTATCAAGAAAAGCATTATCAGCATGGTTGATGAAAAATTCGCTCGTGGCGCTGTCGACTGCACTGGTCCGGGCCATGGCTACCGTTCCACGTAAATTTTTCAGGCCGTTGTTCGCTTCATTTTTGATCGGTGCATGTCCGGCCTTTTTCTTCAGGTCAGCCGAGTAGCCACCACCCTGGATCATGAATTTCGGTATTACCCGATGAAAAACCGTCTGGTTATAAAAACCCTCTTCAACATAACTGAGAAAATTGGCGACCGAGATCGGTGCCTTTTTATCATCAAGTTCAAGCACGATCGTACCAAAATTGGTTTCCAGGGTTACATATTCGACCGCCAGTGCAGGCAGAGCCAACACTGCCGACAGCAACAAGGTTAATACGATCCGTCGCATAATGTAAATTCCTTTCTATTCTTCCTGTTTCAGATCCCGCAACATCAGTTCACCAACTGCCTGGCGAGCGTCCTTGTTTTCATAAAGCAGGCCATACATCTGATCGATGATCGGTGTCTCAACCCCCAGCTTCCGGGCCAACTGGTAGGCAGACAGGGTGGTTTTTACCCCCTCGGCCACCATGTTCATCTCGTTAAGTATATCATCCAGCTTCCGGCCCTGACCCAATGCGATACCGACCGTCCGATTACGTGACAGATCGCCGGTACAGGTCAATACCAGATCACCCATGCCGGCCAGACCGGAGAAGGTCAGGGCGTCGGCGCCCAGGGCGACACCGATACGCGCTATCTCTGCCAAGCCTCTGGTAATCAAGGCGGCCCGGGTGTTGTGGCCAAACCCGAGACCGTCCGATACACCGGCCGCCAGAGCGATAACGTTTTTTAACGCCCCGCCGATTTCAACCCCGAAGACATCGCTATTGGTGTAAACCCGAAAATAGTCGGTACTGAAGACCTGCTGGACCCGGTTCAGAATGTCGGGGTCAGCAGAAGCAACCGCGACGGCCGTCGGCAACCGCTCGACAACTTCGCGGGCAAATGAGGGGCCGGACAAATAGGCCACCTTGTTGGCGGCCTCTGCCGGTAAAAATTCCTGAAACAGTTCTGACATGGTTTTCAGCGTACCGTTTTCGATCCCCTTTGAAGCAGAAACCAGAATTGTTTCTGGATCGAGCAGCGCAACAACCTGCTCAAGACTCGGCCGCAGAACCTGAGATGGCGGCACAAACAACACCAACTCCTTGTTGTGCACAGCTTCGGCGAGACTGTTGGTGAAACTCAGGTATTCAGACAGTTTAACCTCAGCTAGATAGAGATCGTTTTCTCGGCTCGCCGCCATTCTTTCGACCAGATCAGCCTCGTAGGCCCAGAGTGTAACCGGGTAGCCTTTACTGGCCAACAGATCGGCCAGGGTTGTTCCCCAGCTTCCGGCACCGATGACACCAATCTGTTTCATCTGCAAATCCTTTACATTCTAACGATTCACCCAGCAAACATGGCGGGTCTCTTTAAATCGCGCGTTTCTT
>CBDUUF010000257.1:0-3449 GCA_965370375.1 uncultured Desulfuromonadaceae bacterium | reverse complement strand
ATCAGCTTGACAGGTCGTCGGTCTCCACGTATCTATGTTCGGGTATGGTATCATTCAAGCTGAAGGGCTTTTGTCAATAAATCAACTCAGGACAAAAGAAGAATGAAAAACAAATTTGAAAAAGGACGCGGACTATGGCTTTTAATCTGATTACGAAAATCTGGCAGACTGGCTCCCTCGATTGGTGGGGGATGATTGATGGTGGTGATCTCTATCTTGGCAGCCGTGAATTTCCACAACCACCGGAAGAAGGCGATGAGTGGATCGTGAAATCAAGCGGCGACGTCTTCAAAATCATCAAGGGTGAAATTGTTAAAACCGGGCATCAAGATGTTACGCCTGAACCGTGGGAAGTCTGACCATGGCCTTGACCGTGGTGCAGGTTCCGGCTGGTGCAGCGGACAACTTTTCTTATCTGGTTTACTGTCCGGCGACGCTTGAAGGGGTCGCGGTCGATCCCTCGTTTGCCCCACAGGCGTTGCTTGATGTTGCCGCCGAACGGGGGGTGAAAATTGGCCTTCTGCTGAATACGCACGGGCATCAGGATCATATTGCCGGCAACAGCGATGTTCTGGCCGCGACCGGAGCAGAGTTGGCGGCCCATCCGGCTGACTTGCCGGATGCCGGGCGGCAACTGGCCGATGGCGATACGATTGCAGTCGGTAATGGGCAGATCGAAATTATGCACACCCCCGGACATTCGCCCGGATCAATTGTCTTGCGGACTGAAGATGCGGTGATTACCGGTGATACATTGTTTGTCAGTCGATGTGGTCGGGCCGATTTACCGGGGAGTGATGTAGCGCAGATGTATCAGAGCTTGCAGCGCTTGAAGCGACTGCCGAGCACAACCCGGGTTTTCCCTGGGCATGATTACGGCCCGCAGCCGGTTTCAACCATCGGTCGGGAGCTTGAACAGAACGAATATCTGCAATGTCCGGATCTGGAAAGCTTTGTCCGGTTGCGGATGGGATAGCTTTCATATACAAACAAGGGGCCCGGCTGTTCAGCCGGGCCCCTTGTTAATTTGGATAGATTTAAACAGTAGCTTATTCTAACTAGAGCTCGTCATCGTCAAAGTTGAAAGAATCATCACTGTCGAAGCTAAAATCGTCTGAGTCTTCGCCGACGCCAAACGGGTCATCGGCCGGTGCCGGGCTCGATGCCGGGCTCTCGTCAACCGGCGCAGCAACCTGCCCTGCCGCTTCTTCTTCATTGAAATCGAATTCGAAATCCTCTTCTCCAGCCCCGGCCGCAGCTACTGCGCCACCAGCAGCGGCAATGCCGCCGGCAAACAACAGGGAGCGGATATTGTGTTTTTCTTTGTGCTCACTCAGATCCTTGCCGCACTTCTTGCACTCGTCCAGATAGTCAAAGCTGATGTAATTACATTTCGGGCATTTCATGGTTGTGCTCCTTTCGGCTGGATGCGCGCCTTGGTGCAGCGTACACCAAAATCTCCATAAATATACTGCAAAACGGCAGAAACTGCAAAGCCGGCGGTTTCAGTGCGTAGTATGCGTGGGCCGAGATTGACCGGAATAAAACCCTTCGACCTGGCCAAGTCAGCTTCTTCAGCCGAAAATCCCCCTTCCGGGCCGATCAAAATAGCGACATCATGGGGCGTCTGTTCAGGCAGAACCGTGTTCAATGGGTTGCTGCCGTCTTCCCAGAGCATCAACTTTAATTCGGCCGAGCAATTGGTCAGCGCCTCTTCCAGGCGGCAGGGCAGGGCGCAGGTCGGTAAAATCGGGCGCCGACTCTGGCGGGCTGCTTCGCTGATAATCCGTTGCCAGCGTTGTTGTTTCTTGGTCGCCCGGTTGGTGGCTAGGGCCGGAATACTCCGCTCACTCCAGGCCGGAGCGAACCTGCTGATCCCGAGTTCTGTCCCCTTTTGCAGGATCATCTCCATCTTATCGCCTTTAGGGATGCCCTGAATCAACTCGACCGAAATAGTTTGTTCCTCAATCAGCCAGTGCTCAATAATTTGCACTTCACCGGTCTGTTTGCCCAGCTGGTCAATCGTGCCGCGATAGTGATTGCCGGTGCCGTCGAGCAGAATAATTTCGTCCCCTTCGGTCAGGCGTAAGACGGTGCCGATATGGTTGGCCAACTCCGGGGGTAAGGTCGCCCGGTCGTTACGAATGGCTTCGGCCTGAATGAAAAAATGTCGGGACATTTCAGGCTTCGATCCGCTGGTACTGTAAACAGCACCAGTCGGCGTCATAGGTTATGTTTGGTTCGGACAGGCCAAGATTGCTGAACTCGGCGCAGACAAACGTCACCTTTTCCCGCAGGATGCCAGACAGCAGTAGGGTGCCTCCGGTCGCCAGGTGTGCGATCAGGTGCGACGCCAGACGAACATTCTCTTCTGCAAGAATATTGGCAATGACGATGTCAAAGCTTCCGGATAATTCTTCCAATGGCTTGGCCGTTACCGTAATTTGCTCGGTCAGGCCGTTCTGGGTAATGTTTTCCCGGGCAACCTGACACGCCTCATCATCAATATCATTGGCCATGATTCGGTCAGCGCCGAGACCGGCGGCGGCCATGGCGAGAATTCCGGAGCCGGTGCCGACGTCGAGCAGACTTTCCGGGGTGCCCCGATCAAACAGCTCAGCGATTGCATGCAGACAGAGGCGGGTCGTTTCGTGGCTACCGGTGCCAAAAGCCATGCCGGGATCGAGGTTGATCACCACTTCATCCTTGGCTGACGTCCACTCTTCCCAGGTCGGTTTGACAATTAAACGCGGGCCGAAGCGGGTCGCGGTGAAGTGTTGCTTCCAGCCCTCGGCCCAATCTTCACGGGCCACCATGCTTTGTTGGGGCTTAATCGGAGCCCAGTCGGGATAGTTTTGTTGCAGCGCGCATATCTGTTGGCTGAGAGTCTCCGGGTCACTATCTTGCGGAAAGTAGACTTGCACCTGGTAGTTTAATGGAACCTCCGCATCTGGGTCAGGCTGGATAAAAGTATCGAGAGTTCGATCTTCAACATTAATCCCGAGACAGCCGAGTGCGTAGAGTTCATCAGCGATCAGATCGACGATGGTGGACGGGACCGGAAACGACAGTGTAAGCCATTGATTTTCCATGCTCGATGTTTAGCAGAAGCGTTGACGCAAAAGCAATAAAAACCTTGACAAAAGTGGCAGCTACGAGGCATAACCTGTATAATATTTAATTAAAATATGCGCTAATGAGGCCCGGCTGACTTCCCTCATTAATGTCAGTTTGGGTATAAAATTAATCTACCAGACTTTTTGCATCGTGAGGCTCTCTACTGGGACAAGAACTGACCAATCATCAGAACATTTTCATTCTTTCCGACGCGACCGGCGAGACGGCGGAAAAGATGATAATGGCGGCCCTGTCCCAGTTTACAAATCGGGAAATCCGCCTGAAGCGGTTCAGTCATATCCGGAGCAAAAATGCTGCGTATGAAGTACTGG
>CBDUUF010000256.1:0-3454 GCA_965370375.1 uncultured Desulfuromonadaceae bacterium | reverse complement strand
TGGCCGCGCGACACTGGATGGACTTTTCATCTATAATCTCCGCACTATTGCATGATGTTGTAGAGGATACTCCGGTCACCCTTGAATCAGTCGGCAAACAATATGGTGATGATGTCGCTCTGCTGGTAAATGGTCTGACCAAAGCTGACGATAAACATCTTAATCGTCAATCACTGAAAGAGAAAACCTATCGCAAACAAATAATTGCCGCGATTGAGGATGTTCGGGTGCTCTGTCTTAAGTTCTGGGACCGGATTGACAACCTGCGCACAATTGAGGCTTTAAAACCTGAAAAGCAAGAACTGATAGCTGAAGAGACCCGGATGGTCTACGTTCCCCTGGCTTCTCATCTCGGCATGGGCTATGTCGCTGATGAACTGGAAGAGTTATCGCTTAACGTACTATATCCAAAACGTTCAGGGCGTTATCTGGACTATATGGAGATGATGCAAAGTAGAAATGAGCACTTTCTACGCAAGATAAAGTCTGAGGTTCATTCGTCACTCGACTCGCATAAAATTTCTTTTTCATTGAAAGATCGCTGGCGTAAATTCAGTCTGCCTGCGGTGCAAACAATGCGGCGAGGACTACAATCTTTATATACCCTGGAAGTTTTGGTTGGCCACAGTATGGAAGCCTACATGGCGCTCGGCTTAATCCATGATCTCTATCCGCCTATCACCGGGAAACTCCGGGATCATCTGAACGCACCCTCACAGTTTGGTTATCAGGCGTTGAAAACGACTGTGCAGTCGGGTGAATTACGCATGCGGGTCGAGATTACAACCCGTAAGCTAGCCCGGTTCAATGAGTCTGGCGTGCTGGCGCCCGGTTTTGAATTCCGCCACACGAACTTCAAAAATCTCATGCATTCACTGCTTGAGGGTGAGTCGGCATTTGATGCTGAATCGTTACGTCTTGCTTCAAGAACAATTCAGGTTTACACGCCACGCGGTGAAACTTTCACCTTGCCTGAGGGTAGCAGTGTCCTCGATTTTGCCTTTAATATCCACGTTGAGCTCGGTCTGCATGCATTGCGTGCCAGCGTTAACGGCCGAACCCGGCATCTTAAATCGAGATTGATGGATAGCGATCAGGTGTCGATTGAGTTGTCTGACAAACCAACTGTACTGCCAAAATGGTTGGAGTGGGCAGTAACGCCCAGAGCCAGGAACTCAATCCGACGCTTTCTGCGTGATAAGGTCAAATCTGCCTGAACAGGAGGCCGCTATGCTTGTTCGATTCTCTGCAATACTCCTTTTCTTTATTTTGTTGCTTTTGTCCGGAGTCGCCTCTTTTGCTGCAACAGCTGCAGTCGGTCAAGTCAACGTCTTTATCTATCATCGCTTTGGTGAACATAAATATCCATCGACAAATATCTCTCTTGAGGCCTTTACTTCACACCTTGAACACCTGAAACAGACGAAAACCGAAGTCCACTCTCTACCTGAAATCGTTAGACAACTAAAAAATAGTCAACAACTGCCGACTAAAGCTGCTGTGCTGACGGTAGATGATGCGTTCACCACATTTTTGTCTAACGGTATGCCGATTTTGCGTAAATATGGTTTTCCGGTCACGCTGTTTGTTAATACGGATTCGGTCGGCACTCGTGGCTATCTTGATTGGGATGAATTGCGGGCGTTGGTCAAAGAAGGGGTTGTCATCGGTAATCATTCGGCAACCCACGATTATCTAATTGAGCAGACAGCGGACGAATCGACTGCGATATGGCGTGAGCGGGTCAAGGCTGACATTATGCGGGCCCAGTCAGCTTTTAAGAAAGAGTTAGGTCTATCACCGACCTTGTTTGCCTATCCATACGGCGAGTTCTCACCTGAGTTGGTCGCACTGGTACAGGAACTAGGGTTTGAAGCCGCAATCTCACAACAGTCCGGGGTTGTTGATGCTACGAGCGATTTATTTACTATCCCGCGTTTTCCGATGGGTGGTGGTTATGCCACATTGAAACAGTTTCGCAGCAAACTGTCGATGAGTCGACTTGATGTGGAGTTTATTGAATCGGTCAATCCGGTTTTGGGAGATAATCCACCTAAACTAAAGGTCAGGATTGATACAGACCGGTTTGATGTGCGGCGTTTACAGGGTTTTGTTCAAGGAAATAACAGCCTTAATATTGAGAAAATTACCGGGAGTGAAGCTGATTTTATGATTCAGGCCGAAAAACCGTTAACCGGAAGACGCAATAAATATACGTTGACTGTTCCGTTGAAAAAAGGCGGGTGGGGTTGGTTCAGTCAGCCATGGTTTAATATCCGGTAGCCACGCCATGGGGTAAGATTGCTAGAGGGTTCCTGTCCTCTTTATCAGTTGTTCCTTGCTACTGATCAGACCGATTGTTGGTGTGGCTTTTTCTACACTTGGAACCGAGGCGTCAGATCGCAGGTAGGTGCGGGTGATAAGCTGCTCCAGGCGATTTGATCTTATCATCGCCTCAATTTCAGCTGAATAGGCTTCACGACGGGTTGAATAGTATTTCAGTCCGGAACTCAACTCAGCACCGGTAACCATCAGGTTGTTTTTACGTAGACGTTGGCGAATCTCTCTTAATGAAGAGTAGGCACGGTGAGTGTTGATGTTGCGTATGTAGGAGCGTACAGACTGGTAGAGGTTGGAAAAACGGCGCACTTCGTAGATCTCACCCTCTGGTCTCCCCTCAGGGACAAGCCCCGTTCCGGGGGTGAACGTCCACTCTCCAAAGATATTATTTGCTTCACGGGCAAATCTGGAGGTCCCCCAACCGGATTCGTTGGCGGCCTGGGCCAGAATTAAAGACTCCGGAATGCTATCGACACGACTTAACGCCAGTTCTCTGGTCTGTGGATTCAGCAGGGGGTCAGCCTTGATTCGATATCGTTGCAGTAGTGATGTTAATTTTTTTTGTTGTGAGGAAGAAATAGATCCTTCTTGATCGAAACTAAGGAAAATTACTTTCAAGCTGTTGCGTTGGTCGCTGACCTCTTCATTTGCTAACATCGCCATCGGCAACATTGTCCTGAAAAACAGTTCTTTTTTTAGTTTGGTAGAGTGCATAAGATGTAAATCATTTGGAAATTTTTTAAGAATAAGCGGTGGGACGCCCTGGTCAAGAGAGTCCCAGTAATATTCGTGAGTCGTAAATATCAATTCCAGTTTTTTATGGTGAAAGGCCTGAACAGTTCTTGCAGACGTCAAGGCTGTTATTTCTTGTTTTGGCGGTGACCCACAAGAAGCTAACAAAAACACCAGCATACAAATAAGTATATTAGTTATTGTATAATTTAAGAGTGAATTTCGAATATGCAAAGTAGTTGTCCCGGTTAAATGCAGTAAATAATACAGTGCTTATATGGAGCTGGAAATGAAGTCTTATCGTCAGGAACTCTGGTTCTCTATTAATGATGGCGTCGCAAAAAGTCCGCCCGACTGCGTTGTAGAGCTTTTTCAGGACCTC
>CBDUUF010000255.1:0-3462 GCA_965370375.1 uncultured Desulfuromonadaceae bacterium | reverse complement strand
AGAAAAGCAGTCAGCAGACCGACTGCCCAGAACAGCTTGTACAGTCCGTTCGGATGCTGGAAAACGGCGAGCAGAATTGCATCTTTGGAGAAGAAACCGCCGGTCAGCGGCAGGCCGGCCAGACAGACGGCACCGGACAAAAACAGACCGAACAGTAGCGGCTGGCGCCGGGCGAGACCGCCCATCCGGAACAGGTCATTCTCCTCATGATAATAGTGGATAATCAGTCCGGCGCCCATAAACAGCAGCGCCTTGAAAAAAGCGTGAGTCAGCAGATGGAACATGGCCGCCGAGACACTGCCGGCACCGACGGCGAGCAGCATGTAGCCGACCTGACTCATGGTTGAGTAGGCGAGTACCCGCTTGATCTCGCGTTGGGCCAGGGCGCAGGTTGCGGCGTAGAAAGCGGTGGCGGCGCCGACGGCGGCGATCAACAACATGGCGACCGGCGACAGCGAGATCAAGGGGAAGAAGCGACAGAGCAGGTAAACCCCAGCAGTGACCATGGTTGCGGCGTGAATCAGGGCCGAGACCGGGGTCGGCCCGGCCATAGCATCAGCCAGCCATGTCATCAGCGGTAGTTGCGCTGATTTGCCGCTCGCTCCGAGCAGGAGCAGGATGCCGATGATAGTGATGGTTGCGACCGGCAGTAGCGCTGCCTCGGCATTGATGGCGCTAATTGACAGGGTGCCGGTCAGGGAGAATAACCAGAGCAGGGCGATACCGAAAAAGACATCACCGACCCGGGTGACCAGAAATGCCTTGCGGCCGGCGTCGGCGTTGGCCCCATCCTTGTACCAGAAACCAATCAGGGCGTAGGAACAGAAACCGACCCCTTCCCAACCGACAAAAATCAACAGGAGATTGTCGGACAGTACGATCAACAACATGGCAAAGACAAACAGGTTGAGCAGACCGAAGAACCGGGCGTTATCCGGTTCTTTATGCATATAGCCGACGGCGTAGAGATGAATCAGGGTTGAAACAAAAGTGACCATCACGGTCATCGGAGCCGACAGGTTGTTCCAGACCATGGTCAACGGCACGTCCAGCTTACCGCTGGTCATCCAGGTGTAGAAGGTCGCTTCGACGCCGTTGCCGGCAGCCGGCCAGAGCATGAGAGCGACCAGTGTTGACGTCGCTACGCCGGCAACTGCTGACAACTCGACCAGGCGGCGCGGCGCCCGAATGCCGAACAGCATATTGAAGACAGCACCAGCCAACGGCAGGAGCGGTATGCTCAGGAGCAGAGTCTGGTTCATCCCTTCATCCCATCGAAGCTGTTGGCTTCAATCGTCCCCTTTTTACGGCGCAGATAGACTACCATCGCCAGAGCGATAGCCACTTCAGCGGCGGTGGCGGTCATCAAAAAGACGGTAAATATCTGGCCATCGAGTTCCCGGTGCAGCGCAGACCCGCCAACGGCAGTCAGACCGGCAGCATTGATCATGATTTCGACCCCGATCAGGATCATAATGATATTGCGCCTGGCGATGACGCAGGCCAGTCCGAGGCTGAACAGGGCACCGGACAGGATCAGGAGGTGGGAGAGCGGAATCATCATTTGCCGGTCTCCTTGCGCTGTTTTCGATCAGCCGGTCGGCCGATATAAAAAGCGCCGACCGCGGCAAACAACAACTGGAACGAAACAACTTCAATCGCCAGTGGATAGTTGCGGAACAGCGCCAGACCAAATTCCTTCGGTGACGCGTAGAAAACCTCGCCTGATATCTGGCTGGCCGGATCGCTGAGAATAATAGCTATGGTACAGCCGAGGATCGCCGCCGAAAGGAGCAGGACCGGAATCCAGTGGGTCGCGCCGAACCCTTTTATCTCTTCAGACGGGGCAAGTTCGAGCATCATGATGATAAACATGAACAAAACCATGATCGCCCCGGCATAGATAATAACCTCCCACGCCGCCACCAGCGGGGCACCGAGGATATAGAAGATCACCGCCAGACTGAAGATGCCGTGCACCAGATAGATGACCGCATGCACCGGATTCCTACGGGTGATGCACAGCAAGGTCGCCACCAGGGTGATCGTACCTAGTATGTAGAATAGGTATATTTCCATTTAAAATCGTTTTCTCACCACGAAGGGCACGAAGTTCACGAAGAACTACAATACAAAGCGTTTAATACCATCTTTCAGAAGACGTTCGTTGAAATTGATAAGTAGACCTGTTTTGATTTCGGCCAATTTCATGTAAGTCAGTAATTGTGCTTCATGCACATTCTGAAGATTATTGATGCTTTTCAATTCAAGAATCAATTGATCATCAACCAGAACATCTATTCGATAGCCACACTCCAATTTTATCCCTTTATGTTCAACTGGAACCGCTTGCTGAAGTTTGAACGGTATTTCAGCCAACATCAATTCCCTGGCCAGACATTGCTCATAGGTTGATTCAAGCAGTCCGGGGCCAAGAGTGCGATGAACTTCAAGGGCGCAGCCAAGAACTCTGTTTGAAAGATTATCGAATTTCACTTCGTGCCCTTCGTGTTCTTCGTGGTTAAAACAGCCTATGGCAGTAAACTCTTAGTCTCTTCTGGCCCGTTTTCATCCTCGTTGCTACCGCGTTCACCAGCGACACCGACACCGGCATGCTTGTAGTAATGATAACTGTTGTCTTTACCACCGCCTTCGATCAGCAGATCCTCTTTCTCGAACACCAGGCTGAGTGGATCGCGGTCGCAGATCTCGTAATCCTTGCTCATCTGGATCGCCATAGTCGGACAGGCTTCGGCGCAGAGGCCGCAGAAGATACAGCGGCTGAAGTTGATCCGGAACCAGCTCGCATAACGCCGTCCGTCTTCACGCTCGGCCGCCTGCATCGAGATACAATCGACCGGGCAGGCAGCGCTGCAGAGATGACAGGCGACGCAACGCTCTTCGCCGTCCGGGTCGCAGGTTAAAACAATGCGCGCCCGATAACGCTCGTACGGCTCCCGTTTGACTTCCGGATACTGAATCGTCACCGGTTTTCTGAACATGTTGCGCAGGGTCACCCCGAACGGTTCCAGTGTGCCTTTTATGTCGCGCCAGAAGGGCATCATCCGCCTCCGTTTAGCCAGAGGACAAAGCCTCCGGTGATGACAACATTGAGTAGCGCCAGCGGCACCAGCAGCTTCCAGCCGAAGTGCATCAGTTGATCATAGCGCAATCGCGGCATTGTCCCGCGGACCCAGATGAAGAAAAAACTGACTGCGAGCAGCTTGAGTATAAACCAGATGACCGGAGGCAATAGCGGGCCGTGCCAGCCGCCGAGGAACAGCACGGTTACCATCGCTCCGAGGACAATCATATTGATGTACTCGCCAACGAAAAATAGCCCGAAACGCATCCCCGAATACTCGGTATGATAGCCGGAGACCAGTTCATTTTCTGCTTCCGGCATATCGAACGGTGTCCGCTTTGATTCGGCAGTAGCGCTTATCAAAAAGATCATGAAAG
>CBDUUF010000254.1:0-3462 GCA_965370375.1 uncultured Desulfuromonadaceae bacterium | reverse complement strand
AGATTTTAGCTCATTTGAGAGTAATAGCCGTAGCTATTGGTCGAAAAGGAGCTGAAATATGGGCCAAACGGCCGGGTTTGCAGCCGGAGCATGGATAGCCCGACAGACTCCTAGATTTGCTGCGTAAATTGGTACCACACCAAGGAGAGATTCAATGACATTCATGGCCTTTCTGCTGATGATCATCTTGTTTCTGCTGTTTTTCCTCTTCTTCTCGGGGATTAATCCGCAGGATATGACCGTTTTTTTCTATGGAGACCATTCCATAACCTATCCAGTGGCCTTCGTTTTGATCAGTTGCGTCCTGTTCGGTCTCATCCTCGGTTACGGTGCCCATCTCTACAGCACCCTTGCCCACCTGATCAAACACTGGCGCCATGATCGGGCCGATAAGCGCGACCGCGAAATTGCCGCAATTTACGGCGATGGTGTCGGTTGTCTGCTCTCGGGTGACGTCAAAAAGGCCCACAGCCTGCTGCAAAAAGCACTCGACAGAGATCCATCGCGGTGCGAAGCCTATATAGCTCTGGCCAGCGTCTACCAGCAAGAAGGTGCGCCGGACGAGAGCATCAATCTGCTGCTCAAAGCTAAAGGGATTGATTCACGCAGTCTGGAGGTTTTGTTTAAACTTGCCACCACTTACGAAGATATCGGTCAGGAAGAGAAGGCGATCGGGACTTATCTCGACATTCTTGCGATCGAAAAAAACAACCGTAAAGCGCTGCGTTGTCTACGTGAATTAAATATCCAGCATGGCAACTGGCAAGAAGCCCTGACGCGGCAAAAGCAGATCATGAAAGTTGGCCCAGGACAGAACCGCCTCGAGGAGGAAAAAACCAAGCTGCATTCCTTACGCTACGAAGTCGGTCGCCGCAGCCTTGATGACAATAATATTGATGTTGCCAAAGGGACCTTCAAGGAGCTGATCAAGGAGTCACCAGCCTTCGTTCCGTCATACGTCTCGCTCGGCGACGCCTACCGACAACAGAACCGCCCCGATGACGCTATCAAGGTCTGGCGCGAAGCGTATACCGCGCTCGGCAAAAGCATTTTCCTCTCCCGACTTGAAGATTTGTTCCTCGAAGCCGAGGATCCTTCAGGCCTGTTCGATCTTTACAAAGCCTTTATCGCCGAACGTGAGGAAGATCTGATCCTGCGCCTGTTCTTTGGCAAGCTCTGCCTGCGCCTTGAGATGGTCGACGAGTCACTTGAGCAACTCTACGCCCTCGAGCAAGCCGGCATCGAAACCCCGCAACTGCACCTGCTGCTGGCTGAAGCACATCGCCGGCGCAACCGGATCGATGAGGCGGTAGAGCAATACAAAAAAGCCCTTGGAGTCGACGGTCGCCTGAGCCTCAACTACGTCTGTGAAGACTGCGGCGCCCCGAGTACCGATTGGCAGAGCCGCTGTCCGCACTGCGGCACTTGGGGAAGTTTCGTAGTCGCTGGCCGCCAGCAGCTGATAGAGGCACCGGAAGCCGATGCGATTGACGCTGCCCGCGCTATTCATCACGGCGAGAGGACATGACATCCACACACCGACGCCCGGCCGTCCTGATGATTCTGGACGGCTGGGGCATCAACCCCTCTTGTGACAACAACGCGGTCTGCCTGGCCAAAACCCCACACCTTGATAAGCTGTTTAACGATGTTCCACACACCCGGATCGGTGCCTCCGGCAAGGATGTCGGCTTGCCTGATGGTCAGATGGGAAATTCTGAAGTCGGCCACCTCAACCTGGGTGCCGGCCGCGTAGTCTATCAGGATCTCACCCGGATCAGCCGCAGCATCGAAGACGGAAGCCTGGCGACCAATAAAACCTTGAACAACGCCCTTGCAACCCTGCAAGCCAGCGGTGGCAAGCTGCACCTGATGGGGCTGCTCTCCGACGGCGGCGTACATTCACACAACAGCCATCTCTACGCCCTGATCGCTATGGCCAAGCAGGCCGGTATCAGCAAGATTTGTATCCACGCCTTCCTTGACGGTCGCGATACGCCGCCGAAAAGCGGCAGCAGCTACCTGAAACAACTCGAAGATGAATTGCAGCGACAACAAGCTGGACAGGTCTGCAGTGTGATAGGTCGCTTTTATGCTATGGATCGCGATAACCGCTGGGATCGAGTCGAGCAGGCTTACCGGGCGGTGACCGAGGGGATTGGCGCCGCTTGCAACAACAGCGCTGAAGCGATCGCCTCAGCTTATAGCGCAGACCAGACCGACGAATTTGTCGAGCCACGAATTATAACCCATGCTGACCGACCGGTTGGTACTATTGATGACGGCGACACCGTTATTTTTTACAACTTTCGCTCCGATCGGGCCCGGGAAATTACCAGAGCTCTGACCGAAACCAATTTTAGCGGCTTCAAGCGCAACAAGGTGCCGCAATTGAGCAGCTTTGTCTGCTTGACCGAATACGATGCGACCTTTGACTTGCCGGTCGCCTTCCCGTCCGACAGCTACCCGAATGGTCTCGGCGAGGTCATGGCAGCCAACAACCTGCGCCAGCTACGCATAGCCGAAACCGAAAAATATGCCCACGTCACCTTCTTCTTCAACGGCGGCCGTGAGGAACCATTCACCGGCGAGGATCGCGCCCTGATTCCCTCGCCCACCGATGTCACCACCTACGATCAGAAGCCGGCCATGAGCGCTATCGCGGTAACTGACGAGATGATCAAACGGATCGAGTCCGGCAACTACGATTTGATCGTGCTCAACTTTGCCAATCCCGACATGGTCGGCCACACCGGAATCCTGTCGGCCGCTATCGAAGCGATGCAAACAGTCGACAGTTGCGTCGGCCGGGTTGTCGCGGCGCTCGAAAAATGCAGCGGCACCGCCCTGATCACTGCCGATCACGGCAACTGTGAACAGATGGTCGACAGCAACGGTGGAGTACACACCGCTCACTCGACCAACCCGGTCCCGCTACTGTTGGTTGGCGGAGCCGACGGGGTCACTCTGCGCGAAGGGATCCTGGCCGACATCGCCCCGACCCTGCTCGAGTTGATCGGCCTTGCCCAACCGGCCGAAATGACCGGCAGCAGCCTGTTGGTCCAATAAACATGTTTAATTGATATTGTTTTTCAGGACTAATAGGGAGGGGGAAAGATGCACCTGTGGCGAGCGCTGTGCAGACCACTGCACCATCTGATCGACTTCATGCTTCCAGCTATCTGCCCACTCTGCAAAAAACCGTTGGCTCCCGCTGACGGAATCGGCTTTTGCCCTGATTGTCAGCAACAAATTCCGTCGCTGCCGTCAGCAACCTGCAGGCGTTGTGCCCTGCCCTATCCGACCGATATATCAGACGACCATCTTTGCGGCACCTGCCTGCATGAAGCCAAACCACTGTTTGAGCGAGTGGTGGCTGGCGGCATCTATGATGCGGCACTAAAAGACGCCATTCACCGGTTCAAGTATCGCGGCAAGATCAATCTCGATCGCCCGTTGGCC
>CBDUUF010000253.1:0-3465 GCA_965370375.1 uncultured Desulfuromonadaceae bacterium | reverse complement strand
CTTGTGTGGGTCGTTAGGCTAGGCGATAGAAAAGAGATATACCGCTTCCTCAAATAGGTAGATCAAGGGACAGGAGTTCCCTGCCCCTCCTCATCAAACCGTAAATACGGTCAAGTTAAACGGCCCTCGATGGTGTTCAATCGGGGGCCATTGTTTGTTTAGTCTATTGATGACAGATTCAGCTTTTCTTACAGGCACAACTGTTGACACCAAGCAGTGTGTAGAGCGGGCAGAAGCCAACGAAAGCGGTCAGCAGCGGAATGACACCGATCCAGCCGAATTTGGCAGTGACACCTTCTCCGATCAGGGCAAAAGTTATAAGGGCAACACCGAGGACAACGCGGATCACGCGATCAATAGTTCCAACATTTTGTTTCATTTTCTCTCTCCTTTATTTCGGTTGTCTTTGTCTTTCTTTTGAACCGATAATAATTAACTGGCGAGAAAAGTTCCGTGACTGTAGTCACATTCAGTCACTTTTATCGACAAAATCAGTAAAAACTGCCAGTTTTTGCCTGTTTTGAATCCGCACCCGGCCCCGTTCTAAGGTGACACTCCCCTCTTCGGCAAACTGGTGCAAAAGCCGGCTGATCACTTCACGCACCGTGCCGAGTTCGGTGGCCAGCTCTTCATGGGTCATTTGCACCGGTTGAAAAACTCCGGGGGAGACTTCCGCTTCGCGTAACAAAAAGGCAGCGAGACGTTCATCCATCTTGCGAAATGCCACCTCTTCGACCAGCAGCATCAATTCCTCAAGGCGCACGGCGTAGAGATCAAGCACAAAACGCCGGACCGCCGCCTCGCGCTCAAACAGTTCTCGGAAAATTTTAGCCGGAATAGCCAGAGCAGCGGTCCCCGCCAGAGCAATCGCTTCGGCCGGGTAACTGCTTTGCCGCAACATACAGGTGGTGCCAAGCACACAGGTATCGCCGCGCAAAACCCGGTAGAGCAGGATCTCGCGACCACTCGGCACTTGTTTATAGACCCGGATTCCACCCTTGGCGACCAGCAAGAGCGTTTCGCAGCCTTGGCCACTCGACAGCAGCGGCGTGTCGGCTTCAAACCGGCATATCTGCCCTTCGCTAACGAGAGTTGCAAGCCCGGCGGCAGTCAGGTCGGCCACAAACGGGAAAGCATCGAGGCAATCCTGGGTTGCCGGGTCAATCTGTCGGTCAGGTTTTGTCATTTTTGTGCACCACTAGTGCCTTGTACATCATAAAATAGCGCAAAATTGCGCCGGAATTTGGTGTGCCGGCAAGGCGTGACTTCAGTTGAATAGCCATAGCTATACAGCTGATGTCGCAACGCAGCTGGCGCGGCAAATAATCAGCAAGATGCGTTAGTTTATGGTTTACATGGTACTAAATTCGACCCGATTACGTCCGGCATCTTTGGCCCGGTAGAGGGCATGATCAGCGACACGGATCAGATCATCTATGGTTTTGATCTCCGGATCGGGAAAAGTGGCGACGCCGGCACTGATGGTCAATTGCAACGGTTTGAGCTCGCCGCCGAAAACCATGTCTTCTACAGCCAGACGGATTCTTTCGGCGATCGAGACCGCCTGCTCCAGATCTGTTTCAGGCATCAGCAACGCGAACTCCTCGCCACCGAAACGGGTCGCGAGGTCATAAACACGCATGCTGTCATGCAATTGTCTGGCGACGGCAACCAGAACCTCGTCACCCAGATGATGGCCGTAGGTGTCATTGACGCTCTTGAAGTGATCGATGTCGACCATTACCAGGGAACACGGTTTTTGCGAACGCTGACTTCGCTCCAGTTCATTGGTCAGAGCATCAAACAGATGTCGGCGGTTGCTTAACTTGGTCAACGGGTCAGTATTGGCCAGTTCCTTGAGCCGATCCTGTAACAGTTTGATTTTCAGTTGAATCTTGACCCGGGCAATCAGTTCAGCCGAATCGAACGGCTTGGTTACATAATCGCTGGCGCCAAGCTCGAGACCGCAAATCTTGTCCTTCTGATTTTCGTTGCCGGTCAACATAATAACCGGCAGATCGACATATTCATCTTTTTTGCGCAACGCATGCAGAAATTCAAAACCGGTCATCACCGGCATTTCCAGATCGCAAAGCACCACATCGACCGCATGTTCCTCGAGCAGCGCAAGGCCCTGTTTACCATTCACGGCTTCATGATAAAAGGTAAACAACCCCTCGTCTTTGAGCAGGCCAAGGGTCACCTCTCTGACCGTTTTCGAGTCATCGATTATAAGGACAGTCGTATCCATACCGCCTGCTTGTGTCAGGGTTTGATTTAATTAAAACAGCTTCGAGCGAGATGTAAAGAGGTTCTCCATGCGACAGGAGTGTGTCTGGTGATTTCGCAAACAATTACGCAACCGGTTTTACCCGAAACAGGATGCGCACCTCCCGCCAGATGTCCGGTGAGCGGTCGTAGGTTCTCTCGACCATCGTCACCCACCCTTCCCGGTCAACCAAGAGCAAGGTCGACAACCGGGTGCCGTATTCATCCGACTGGATGAACCGCGCGGAAAGGGTCTTTTCCCATTCCAACCCGAAACCGGTCTCCGGCAGTTGCTCATCCGGAGCAAGCGTAGTGTCGGTGAGAATGTCAAACAAGGCCGCCTCATTGAGCAGACCGGTCTCCATGTTCTTGATGAACTCGGCTTTACTGGTTTTAACTTTTGGCCACGGGGTATCGAGCAGGTGGTTGCTCAGGGCATAATAACCGGGAGTCAACTCCCTGGCCGGCATACCCCGGTTTGACACACAACCGACTGTGTTGCTGTTGCCGGCCAGCAGGTTGTAGCCACGATATTGACCATCTTCGGTATTCAGCTCCGACAGAAAGTCCAAAGGCGGCGCTGAACTTTCCAGATAATCATTGACCAGCCGTCCACGTGAACGCCCTTCATGATGCTCCAACTCCTCACGATTGCGGTAGTTGGTCAACGCCGCCCAATCGCCACACCGGTTGATGCCGAGCCAGGTTCCGCCTTTAACCAGATCCTTGCCGGCCAGCCAATTTTTGTTCTCGTACCAGAATTGCGCCGGCCGCGTGGGCCGGGCATAAAACTCGTCACGATTGGCGGCCAGAATCAACCGATAGTGGGGATGAATGTCGTGGGCAAAAAGTATCAGGCACATAGAATCAAACCATCAAATTTAAAGACCAGGATTCAACTGTTTGTGACCGGAGGCGAGTTTTCAGCTTTGATTATTTACTGAATTACTAAACCTGCCCGGGCAGTCTGTCGGACTTGCCGGGCCGAAGCGAAAATTTGAGCGTTTGAGAGTAGATATTAGCTAGTTTGCAGGCTCATAGCCGTAGCTACGGGGCAAAAAGGAGTTAATATCTGGGCCAAACGATCGAATTTGCAGCCGGTTCATGGAAAGCCCGACAGGCTGCTAGCTTTAATCTTGATTAAAACATACCACGTTCATGGCGAATCAGCAAAAAGGCCGCTTTTCAACGCCAATC
>CBDUUF010000252.1:0-3469 GCA_965370375.1 uncultured Desulfuromonadaceae bacterium | reverse complement strand
GTCACCCTCACCCTGGTCTCCGGCGGCACCTTCAGCCAGGATGTCTTGTCCGGCCTGAAAGCTCTGACCAAAGGCAACGCGCCCTATGTACACAAAGCCGCCCTGGTCGGCATCACCGGCCTCTACAAGGTAGCGCTACAGGCGGTATCGATGTTCAGTAAACGACAGTTTTTCATGTTTGACTGCAAAAACGAAGCGCTGGACTTTCTGACAACGCGCTAAATCTAGTAGACAGTAATCATCCTCCGTCGCTCTACAAGCTATGGCGGACAAGGTGGGCAGTTTGTAGTTTCAAACTATTAGCTGTAAACTGTTAACTGATCACCAAGTAAAGGAGCCGACATGCGATCCATTGCCCTGAGTCTGACCATGACCCTCACCCTACTGGCCTTTACCCTGACCGCCTGCAGCAAAGAGGAAGCGCCAGCACCCGCAGCGAAAACCAAGCCGGCAGCGATCCAGGCGGCTGAACAAGCTGCCGCTTTAGCAGAAATCAACAACGGCCAGAAAGTTTACACCAGCAGTTGCGCCTCCTGCCACGATACCGGAGTAATGGGCGCACCTAAATTTGGCGACAAAACCGCCTGGTCCGGCCATATGCATGATGGTCTGGAGCATATGGTTAAAAGAGCGATCAACGGTGTCGGCAAGATGCCGCCAAAAGGTGGGAATATGCGGTTGAGTGATGCCGAGGTGAAATCGGCGGTGGAATATATCGTTGAGCAAAGCAAATGATCAGACAAGATGCCATTTTTACAGGGATGTGCAGGATGTTTAGGATAAAATCTATAAATTCAGTCTAATACTTAATAGCATTGGTCTGATTAATTGATTTAACTATCCTGTAAATCCTGTACATCCCTGTTAAGTGATTCTAGATTTAAGCTTTTATGCTCAAGTATTTACCCCTTTAAAAACATTTAGACTAGCAATCTTCAGACAAAACCATTTCTTATCATTAAAACCATCGACATATATACATATTATGTTAGTATTCCTCAATTAATGTTCGCCAACGCGACATGAGGGGGAATACAGATGCACCCGCTTAATCTGATCAGCCATTTAACATTGATAGCCACCCTTCTCTTCTTCACCGCTTGTGCTGATGAAGTAACTACACCGACCAGCAAAATTACGACGACCGATAAATCAGTTCAAACTGCACAGACTACCGATCTGAGTGACGGACAAAAAATCTACGAAAAAAGTTGCGCATATTGTCACACCACCGGCACCTTGAATGCACCGGTTCTAGGCAACAAACGAGCTTGGGACGAAACTAAACAAGAAGGACTGGAGCATCTAGTGAGTAATGTTATCTTCGGTATTGGTGAAATGGAGCCTAAAGGCGGCGCGCACAAACTGAGTGATGAAGAAATAAAAATGGCCGTGAAATATATTGTTAAAACTAGTGAGGAGTAGCTAGTTATCAGTAGCGTTAATGCGTAACTTCCTTGTCAAACCTGGCAAACAGATTCTTATTCTCATGCATGATGCGGTCATGAATCGCAGTTAACAGCGCCTGAGTCTCTTCAATAAAATCAACCGGTCGACTTTCAATAACACCTGATTTCAACCAATAGCGGCGGTATTGTTCAACTTCCTTAGTCATCACCGCCGCCTCACCCATCAAACGGCTCGCTTCGGCCGCAATCATATGATCCTCATGATGCAGCAGGCTCGAATGCAGAGCATCCTCTTCCAGTGTAGTATGAATTTTCAACCGGGTCAGGAAATGCCGCAGTTTCTTGCGGATGTCAGACGCATTGTTGGCAAGTTTGACAGAATCGAGCTGATTAGCGATCTCGGTTGCAACCTGCTCGATCTGGTCATGTTGTTGGCGGAATGTGGCTATCAGATTCATATTACCCCCCCGGTGATGAATGTGCTGATTGTGAAGTGGACTTAAAGAATAACTTTTTGCTGGCCAATGTCAAGAAAGGGCAGCCCGTGATGGGCTGCCTTTTAAACTAAAAATCTTTATGGGACGCTGATTAACGCAGATGCACGCTGATTAGAATCAAAACCAATATATTCGGGTTTAAATCATGCTCTTTCAGCGAAATCAGCGTCCTTCTCTAAAAAACTGACTATATACCAAGGCTGATCAAAAGCCTTTGGATGCAAGGCGCCCGCAGAACAAAGAAGTGAGGCGTAGCGATAGCTACGTCGCAACGACGTGTTCAAGGGGAACACAGCAGACAGGGGGTTTTCATCAGCCGTTATTTGCCAATCACTTCTTCACGAGTAAACACCGCCTTTAACACCTGCCCGGCAGCTGTAACATTCTCCTGCGCACCTTCCTGGCGATCAACCAGGGTGATGATGCCGAGAACCTTGAGCCCCTCTTCTTCGGCGCGCGTAACCGCTTTCAACGACGAGTCACCGGTGGTGGTGACGTCCTCAACGATAACGACCCGCGATCCAGGCGGCAGATTCTTGCGGCCTTCAAGCCATTGCCCGGTACCGTGACCTTTTGGTTCCTTGCGGATAATAAAAGCGTGGGTCGGAGTCCCATCGAGCGCCGCAGCGATCGAAGTAGCGGTAGCGATTGGATCAGCCCCGAGGGTCAGGCCGCCGACACCATCAATTGGTCCGTCGAAAGTTTTAACGATTTCCCAGAACGCCTTGCCAACCAGCAGGCCACCGGTCTTATGCAGGCAGGTTTGCTTGCCATCAAAATAGAAATTACTCTTACGGCCGGAGGCCAGAGTAACCTCACGCTCCTCGTAAGACAGCTCCTGGACGATCTGCTTTAGTTCGTTACGTTCTTCGTTTGTCATTTACTGCTCCTTGATTATACATTAGATAATTACTTATAAGTTATTGATTTAATGGAAAAGGCACATTCTATTTAAAGGCAATTGGACGCTGATCAAATCTGATTTACGCTGATTAAATACAAAACAAATAAACGAAGATATTCTATTTACAGGGATTCCTCCTGCGCTAAAGCTACGGCGGACAAGATGCAGGATGGGCTGGATTCAACCTTTAACCTACAAACCCTTAAACCGTTTAGCCGCTATCAGAATCTATGAAAATCTATGTAAAGACAAAATCTGCAAAACCTTTTGCCGCGGATAAGGTCCGATAAAATCTGATAATTCAAAAGATTAAAACTAAAATATATTGTTTAGACCTGAACCGCATCCCCATGCTTATGCCTTTAACCAAAATACCTAGACTTTGATCTATCAGACCCTATCAGATTGTATCTGCGGCCAATAAAGCTTTTAGCTTCGCCCTTTGCTTTTAACTTTTTAACAGATCTTGATAGATTTTCATTGCGGCAAATGATTTCTCATTTGATTTAATCATGCTTTTTCAGCGAAAATCAGCGTCCCATTAAAGCCTTGTCTTTGTACTTTAAAAAAGGCCCAATTGACTGTCCGCCTTCATCTTCGGGAAGCGGATCGGGTAATTGCCGCTGAAGCAGGCGTCGCAATACGGACAATCGCCGGTC
>CBDUUF010000251.1:0-3482 GCA_965370375.1 uncultured Desulfuromonadaceae bacterium | reverse complement strand
GGCATATGAGATGGCGGACATGCTGCTGCCGCGCGGCAAGCTGGTGGTCGAGACTGAAGAATTGTCCTTTGCCTACGACGATAAGCAAATAATTAATAATTTTTCGACCACCATTCTGCGCGGTGACCGGATCGGCATCATCGGCCCGAACGGCGTCGGCAAGACCACCCTGCTCAAACTACTGCTCGGACAACTGCCGCCGCAAACAGGCTTGGTTCGCCTCGGAACCAACCTTGAAACGTTGTATTTCGACCAACTGCGTGAACAACTCGACCCGGACAAAACCGTACAGCAAAATCTCTCCGGTGATCAGGATATGGTCATGGTTGCGGGCAAGCAGCGTCATGTTTACGGCTACCTGCAAGACTTCCTATTCACCCCGGACCGGGCCCGTACCCCGGTGCGCATCCTCTCCGGCGGTGAGCGCAATCGCCTGCTGCTGGCCCGGCTGTTCACCAGCGAGGCCAACGTGCTGGTTCTCGATGAACCGACCAATGATCTCGACCTGGAAACCCTGGACCTGCTGGAAGAGCTACTCGCAGATTACAAAGGGACTCTGTTTCTGGTCAGTCACGACCGGGATTTTCTCAACCGGGTGGTGACCAGTACCATCGCCTTCGAAGGTGGTGGTCGGATCGCTGAATATGTCGGTGGCTACGACGACTGGCTGCGCCAACGACCCACGAGCCAGGAGATCAAACCAGCGTCCGCAGCACCGGGGCCGAATATAAAGCAAGCAAGGGCGAAACAGCGCAAGTTGAGTTACAAAGAGAAACGAACGTTGACCGAACTTCCGGCGCAAATCGAAGCGCTCGAAGCAGAGCAGGCAGCTCTACATGTCAAGATGGCTGATCCAGCCTTCTATAAAGAGACACCGGAACAGATAGTCACTTGCAATAATCGCCTCGAAGCGATTGAGGAAGAGCTCGAACAAGGGTACACTCTCTGGAATGAGCTCGATTCAATCTGCGATTGATTATCTTAGGTATAAACCGGTATAGAAAATAAGGAGTTCCAATCATGGGATGGTTTTCAGGTCTTGTTGGCGGCGGGATCGGCGCAATAATCGCCGGTCCGTTCGGAGCAATCATCGGTGTCGCTATCGGCTCATCAATCGGCAACGCCGGTCAAGGCGGTCTCGCAGCTGGTCGTGGACGTATGTTTGAAGCGCAACAACGGCAGGCGCTGTTTTTTACTGCGGCTTACTCAATGGTTGGCAAGCTGGCCAAGGCCGACGGCCGCATCTGCGAAGAGGAAATAGCAGTCATCCAGCGGGTTTCGCGCGAGGTGATGGGGCTCGATGCCCAGACCCAGCAGTTTGCCCACAACATCATCACCCAGAGTATCAACAGCCGGGAAACATTTGCCGACTACGCCCGGGAATTCAGTCGCCTGTTCGGTCGCGACCAGGACATGTGCAGCTTTATGATGAGCTTCCTGTTTGAAGTGGCGATGGCCGATGGCGAACTGCACAAGGCAGAGGAGCTACTGCTGCTTGAAGCCAAACAATATTTCATGATCAATGATGCTATCTATCAATCGTTCTACAGCCGCTTTGTCAAACATGTCGCCCCGACTATCAGTACGGCAAAACATTACGAGACCATCGGAGTCAGTCAGAATGCGACCGAGGCTGAGATCAAAAAAGCCTACCGAAAGAAGGTAGCCGAATACCACCCGGACAAGATCGAGAGCAAGGGGTTGCCGCCAGAGTTCATGAAATTTGCCAACGACAAGATGGCTGAGATCAATGCGGCTTATGATGCAATAAAGAAATAACTGTCTGAGTCGTCAATCAGAATCAACTAGACCCGGAGTTTACCATGATCCGTATCGTAATCAGTCTGTTTTGCCTGTTGCTGTTACCCATGTCGGCAATCGCCCTCGAAGTAACACCGATGGGCGGCTACCGCTTCGGTGGCCAGGCAGAAGCCGTGACCGGCGAAACGCTGAAGTTTAACGAAACCGGAAGTTTTGCCCTGGCTCTTGATTTCGACTACCAGAGAAATAAGCAAATTGAGCTGTTCTGGAGTCATCAGCAGACAACTCTGACCAGCAGTAGCGGTATTAAAGTCTTTGACAGCGGCATAGATTACATCCACATCGGCGGGACGGTTCTGTTTCCGAATGAAAATTTCATCCCATACGCGGTCGGCGGTCTCGGTGTTACCCACTTTTCTCCCGACAACGGTTACAACTCAGAGACCCGTTTTTCGCTCTCCTTCGGCGGTGGTGCCAAATTTTTCCTGCTTGACCGAGTCGGGCTACGCCTGGAAGGGCGCGGCTATGCCACCTTGTTCCCTAATGAGGGCTATGCTTTTTGTGGCGACGGTGGCTGTAACATCGCCATCAGCAGCGATGTTTTGTTCCAATTTGAAGGTCTGGCCGGAGTGATTCTGCTGTTCTGACAGACCTCTCACCGATACCACCAGTACGATTGATAACTTTACAAAAGAAACTAATTGACAAATATTATTTTGTGCCTATAATTCTGACCAGTTTTGTCACATTTAAATCTATTTAAAACACAGGAGATTTTATCAATGGAAAAGTATGTTTGTACAATTTGCGGCTACATCCACGAAGGTGACGCTCCCCCGGCCAAATGCCCGCAGTGTGGCGCTCCCGCCGAAAAATTTGAAGTTAAAACCGACACCGGACTGGACTGGGCTGATGAGCACCGTATCGGCGTAGCCAAAGACGTTGACACTGAAATCCTCGAGGGACTGCGCGCCAATTTTACCGGTGAGTGCACTGAAGTCGGCATGTATCTGGCGATGAGTCGTCAAGCTGATCGCGAGGGTTATCCGGAAGTAGCTGAAGCCTATAAGCGGATCGCCTTTGAAGAGGCCGACCATGCTGCCCGCTTTGCTGAGCTGCTTGGCGAAGTTGTCGTTGCCGACACCAAGACCAACCTGCAGATGCGGGTCGACGCCGAACACGGCGCCTGTCTCGGCAAGAAAAAGATCGCGACCCGGGCCAAGGAACTTGGCTACGACGCAATCCACGACACGGTCCATGAAATGTGTAAGGATGAAGCGCGCCATGGTCAGTCGTTTGCCGGTCTGCTCAAGCGTTACTTCGACGCCTGATTTACCGTTTCAACGATTTGTAACAAAAGAGCGGTCTCCATCAGGAGGCCGCTCTTTTGTCTATCTAAAGGTCGCGACCAGACAACTAAATATAAATTTATTTCATAGCAGATTTTTCTTATCACTACCACGCGGATTAGTTACAATACTCGGCGAACGTTACCAACCTAATTGAAGGGACATCGCTTGTTACTCAATTTCACCACGGGCACATTACGCGGCACTGTTGCCTGTTTTCTGATGGGCCTGAATGTCCTCGCTGTCAGCCTGCCGATTTTCACTATAGCCCTGCTGAAATTAATTATCCCGTACCGCCCCTGGCGGCGCTTTTGCAGCAGAATCCTCAACGGCATCGTCAGCATCTGGACCAGCATCAACGGCCTGCTCTGG
>CBDUUF010000250.1:0-3486 GCA_965370375.1 uncultured Desulfuromonadaceae bacterium | reverse complement strand
CGGAGGCGTAGTACTTTACGCCGCACAATCAAAGGTGCAGATTGACGCCGAGATTACGGAAAAGGGCGGTTTCCAGACAGAAACTAGATTGTCAGCACCGTCGATCCGGTGGTGTTTCTCGCTTCCAGATCGCGATGGGCCTGGGCCGCTTCGGCCAACGGATAGGTCTGGTTGACTTCGATCTTTACCGCGCCGCTGGTTACGACATCGATCAACTCCCCGGCGGCTTCAACCAAGCTGGCCCGCTCGGCGGTATAGGTCATCAAGGTCGGCCGGGTGAAGAAGAGTGACCCTTTTTGCGCCAGAATGCCCGGGTCAAACGGTTGCACCGGCCCGGAAGCGTTACCGAAGCTTACCAACAGCCCGAGTGGCCGCAGCGAGTCGAGTGATGCTTCGAAAGTATCCTTGCCGATCGAATCGTAAACCACCGGCACACCTTCGCCGCCGGTGATCTCCTTGACCCGCTCGACGATATCTTCTTCGCGATACAAAATGGTGTGGTCACATCCGTGTGCTTTAGCCAGCGCTGCTTTTTCTTCTGAGCCGACCGTACCGATGACTGTCGCTCCGAGATGCCTGGCCCATTGGCAGGCGATCAGGCCGACGCCGCCGGCTGCGGCATGTAAGAGAATGGTGTCGCCTGCCTGTACCCGGAAGGTGGAGCGGAGCAGGTATTGAACCGTCATCCCTTGCAGCATCATACCGGCCGCCTGTTGGTCGCTGATGGAATCCGGTAGCCTGATCAGGCGGTGGGCCGGGATCAGCCGCTCTTCGGTGTAAGCGCCGGGCGGCAGGCCGGCATAAGCGACCCGATCGCCGACAGTGACCTCGGTAACGTTGTCGCCAATCGCCTCGACAACTCCGGCTCCTTCCATCCCCGGTGTCGCCGGCAGATCGCCGAGTGGATAGAGCCCGGTGCGGTGATAGACGTCAATAAAATTAAGCCCGACCGCCGTCTGCTGCAGTTTTACTTCGCCCGGCCCCGGAGCGCCAACCGATACTTCCTGCCACTGTAAAACTTCTGGCCCCCCGTGCTGATGGATACATATCGCTTTGGACATCGCGGTTCTCCTTTTTAAAAAGCCATGTTGATTTCTGATAACAATACCGCGGTAGCGTTGTCAGTCAAGGACTCCATATTATAATAATCAAGATAGATTGTTTGACATCCAGTCTAAAAAAGGTAATGTTTTACTTTGGTTGGCCGGTTTCACTTTGAAGCGAGACGGTATTTATGCCGGATCGGAACTTTATCACGTAGCAATGAAAGGGAGGAATGGAATGATGTTGAAGAAACTCAGTCGTTTACTCGTTTGTTTGCTGGTAGCAGGTTCTTTTGTTTTTATCGGCGGTTTTGCCTCGCCGGCTGATGCTGCCCCGAAGTATCGTTGGAAACTGGCCATGACCTGGCCGACCCACTTCCCGATTGTCGGTGATGCGGTTTTGACTATGGCCGATATGGTCAAAGCGATGTCGTACGGTGACATGGAAATCCGTGTCGACTCCAAGAACAAGCACAAAGCACCTTTCGGCGTCCTTGACATGGTCAAGGCCGGCCAGTATGAAATGGGCCATTCGGCCTCCTATTACTGGAAGGGCAAAGATATTAATACCCTGTTCTTTACCACCATGCCGTTCGGCATGACAGCTCCCGAGCAGTTTGCCTGGTTCTACTATGGCGGTGGTGTGGAGTTGATGAAGAAGGTCTATGACAAGCATGGTGTCTATTCTTTCCTGGGTGGTAATACCGGCAACCAGATGGGTGGTTGGTTCAAAAAGGAGATCAAAAGCGAAAA
Organism: uncultured Desulfuromonadaceae bacterium; assembly: GCA_965370375.1. GTDB lineage: Bacteria > Desulfobacterota > Desulfuromonadia > Desulfuromonadales > UBA2294 > Kmv16. Next base: position 1,690 of record CBDUUF010000250.1, on the reverse strand, counting down.
GGATCTTAAAGGTCTGAAGATGCGGATCCCCGGTTTTGCCGGTGAGGTTCTCGCTAAGCTCGGTGTTGTCGTTACCAATATTCCAGCCGGTGAGTTGTACACTGCTCTCGATCGCGGCACCATTGATGCGCTTGAGTGGGTCGGCCCGTCACTCGACCTGAACATGGGCTTCCACAAGATCGCTCCTTTTTACTATACTGGCTGGCATGAGCCGGCAACCGAACTGCAGTTCCTGGTCAACAAAAAGAAGATGGATGCCCTGCCGAAGCACCTGCAGGCGATCGTCGAGACCGCGATGAAGTACGCGGCATATGATATGTATGCCCGTTCCTATCATGACAGCGCGGTAAACTGGGCCAAGATTCAGGCGGAGTATCCGAATATCAAGATCCGAACCTTCCCGGCCGACATCATTGCCAAAATGAAGGTGGAAAACGAGAAGTTGCTGCAAGCGACTGCCGCTAAGAATGCCCAGTTCAAGGAAATTTACGAAGCACAGAAAGCTTATATGAAAAATGTTCGCGAATGGACCAGAATTTCGGACTTCGCCTATCTTAAAGATAACCTGTAAGTTTGTTTATGGGCTCCCGGTTAAATTAATCGGGGGCCCTTTCTTTTCAGTTCTTACGAGATAAAAGAATGCTCGATCAAATTGAAAAATATATAGACCGTTTTTCCGACGTACTCGGCTGGATTGCCGCATTTCTTACGTTTGTCATGATGCTCAATGTTTTCTTTGATGCGATCATGCGCTATTTTTTTAGTGTCGGCTGGATTGCCATGCAGGAGCTGGAATGGCATATTTTCGCGGTCGTTTTCATGTTCGGCATCGCCTATGCGTTGAAAGAAGATGGCCATGTCCGGGTTGATATCCTCTATGACAATTTCAGTCCGAAGTGGAAAGCGATTGTCAATATCACCGGTACTCTTGTTTTTCTGATTCCGTTGTCATTCCTGATTGCTTATGGCTCGATCTGGTACGTCCATGAGGCGTATTCCTTCGGCGAGATAAGTGGTGACCCGGGCGGCCTGACCCATCGCTACTTGATCAAGGCGGTTATTCCGCTCTCATTTACCTTTTTAATTATCTCGGCTATCGGCTTTATCGTGCGTAATATCAAGATTTTCCGCGGTCTGGAAGCCCCGCCGGAGCATCACGTTGAAGATGATGTGCTTTAAAATGATATTTCAGGATGTAATGCCTTTGTTAAATAGAAAGAAGACCCAATGATCGGTATCCTTATGTTCGTCACCGCTCTGCTGCTGTTGCTGGTGGGGTTCCCGGTGGCTTTTACCTTCGGTGGCGTGGCCGTTGTCTTTGGCTTGCTGGCCGAAGGTCCGGGTATCTTTGCCATGATGCCGCATCGCATCTGGGCGATCATGAACAACACCATCCTGATGGCGATTCCGCTGTTTATCTTCATGGGCATCATCCTGCAAAAGTCGAAGCTGGCTGAACGCCTGCTCGAATCTATGGGTTTTCTCTTTGGTGAAATGCGCGGCGGGATTGCCATTTCAACTGTATTGGTCGGCGCTCTATTGGCCGCCTCGACCGGGGTGGTTGGCGCCAGTGTCGTGGCCATGGGGGTTATCTCCCTGCCGGTCATGCTGAAGTACAATTACGACAAGAGGCTGGCGACCGGGTCGATCTGTGCCGCCGGCACTCTGGGGCAGATCATACCGCCTTCCA
>CBDUUF010000249.1:0-3491 GCA_965370375.1 uncultured Desulfuromonadaceae bacterium | reverse complement strand
AAGTTCTTGCTGTTAAGGCTGAGCCAGCCAGAGAGCAGATGCGGATCACCGAGCAGAATCTCCATCGAGCGGGTCAACAGAGTCCCTTTGCGGTCGAGAACCTCAGAGTAGGCTTTGGCCAGTTCGGCATCGTCGCCAGCCAGCTTGGCGTAATGCTTCTTCATCTGCAGGAAGGCAAAGACCGGATCCAGCTTGCTCGCCTCTTCCTTGAGCAGACCGACCAGGGTCAGGTACGGCACAACGAAGCGGGTGGTCGGCTTGGCCATAACATTACGACCGATGAACCAATTGACCAGACCGTAATGAAATTCAAGGTTGGTCGCCAGGTCGGTCCCGCGAATCTTGGTATTACAGATGACCTTCGCCAGGGATTTATAGCTGTCGAGGCGATCCTTGCCTTCGGTCAGCAACAGGGCAATATTCGAATCATACGCCCCGGCTACGCTGTAGCGCATAAACAGGCCGGTATCAGGATTGACCATGCAGATCCCCTGGTCGTCACGAATTTCACCTTCAAGCGGCTTCGACCAGTAACGAATCATCCCGCCGGCATGCGGCGACAGGGAAGCGTCGGTCGCGTTGAGCCGGGCTTCGGCCGCAGCCCCAAAACGGGCAATCCGCTCCGGTTTCGGCAACTGCTTCTTGTGCAGCGCTAAAAGTGCCATCGCCTCGACCAGCGACTCGACGATGAAGAAATCGTTCTTATCCTTCGGATTGGTGAACTTCAGGCTGTAGCAGAGTTCTGACACCCGATGCTCAACCTGAATCCGGGTGTTGACCTCCATGAAGTAGTGGCGATCACGGTCGACGATACACTCGAAGGTCGAGGCAGAGTCGAGACCGACCGCCTCACCGAAGCGGGCCGACTCTACTTCCATCCGCGTGAGTACCATCAGATCGGTCTCGAGCGCCTTGGTGACGACCTTGTTGCCGGCCTGCTTGGCTTTCTCGATCTCGAGCGCCAACCCTTCCTGGGTTACCGAAATCTCGAGCAGCTTCTGCTCGTGCATCTGCAATGAGCAATCACGGCCACCGAGGGAGACGCACCACTCACCGTTGCCGAGCAGCTGAATCTCGTTGTGTCGGGTCTGCTCGATGTTCAACTCAACCAGAACGTTCTTATTGTCGCCGACACCGTTCGCCTTGACCTCGTTAAGGATCTCCAGCACCATACTCGGTGCATCCTTGGCGGCACTGGCGATGTCGGAATCGGAGGCGTTTTTCTTGCCGAGCAAAGAGGCGCCGAGAATCCGCTGCCCCTTGCCACCACCGCCACCGATCGCCTTGAGCCGCACCCGGCTTTGCGGGTTTTTCTTGAACATCTCGATACACTCGATCTCAGCTTGCTTACCGAGCTCATTGACCGAGAACAGGTCGATCCCTTTTGCGTAGGCAGCGAACAGGATCTGGTCGGCCAACTCTTCGAGCGTCAGCTTCTCGTCCTTGAGCACCTTGGCGTCGCATTTAAGCCCTTCAGCCTTGACTACAGCCAATAGTGCGTCACGACCCGGATGTTTCTTGACCAGGGTGCGGGCGGTGACATTATCGATACCCGGGGTGACCGAGACATCGACCTTGAGCGCGGTCCGCTTGGCTTCGTCTTTCTTGCCAGCGCTCGATTGGGTACGGGCACAGGGGCCGATGAACATGAGACCGGCCTTTTCAATGGCCGCAACAAACTCATCATCTTCGGCCATGAAGCCGTAACCGGCGAAGATTGCATTGTAATCATTATCCTTGGCGGTCTGGATAATCTGATTAATCCGCTCGATGCGCTCTTCCTTGCTGGCGCCTGAATAGTCCGGCACCCGGTGAACACGGGTCGAATCGGTCAGCTTGCGCAGTTCCGGCGCCAGGGCGTTCGGATAGATGATCGAGTCTTTTTCTGACAGCAGGATGCCGTAATGGCTGATCCCCATCTCATCGTAGACGTCCATCGCCTCTTTACGGATCGGCCCGCGACAAACGATCAGCGGCTTGAGCTCGGCGCAGCAAAATGAACGAACCCACTCCGAGTCGGCCTGTGCCAGGCGACGATCTCGGTGGATCAGGGGGTTATTCATGTAGTAATCAATATTCTTAGTCATCGCTATATATCTCCAATTACTGGTTCTTGAATTCGAATTTCTGCAGACGATTAATGGAACTCGCGCTGAACACCCTGCCAGGCCGAAGCCTTGTAATGGCGCAGGAAGAAGTTCAGGTTCTCGCCGAGCACCTTACGCAGGTCGGTCGGCATGACAATTGATGAGATCGAACCGAGGGCCAGGCCCTCTTTTGGGTTCATCAACTCTTTTTCGTACTGCAGGTTGAGCCCAGCTTCTTCGAGTTTCAACCAGTCGGCCACTTCAAGTTCCGCATCCTTCTTGGCTGCCCCGGCCTCCTGCCCAGCTTTAACCCGCTCATCGACCCCGGCTTGAACCCGCGCCTTGATCGAACCGCGCAGCTTGCGCAGTTCAGTTTTGTAAACAAACTCCTTGCCGGCTGGCCCCATGACCGCCAGACGCGTGGTCGGCAGCGCCAGCACCAGATCGGCACCGGTCGGGTAGTTATTAAACGAGGCGTAAGCACCGCCGTAAGCATTGCGCAGGATCAGCAGAATACGTGGTGTCCGGACATCAACGATGGAGTCGAGCATCGTACGACCAGCCTGAACGATACCGCGAGCTTCCTGCTCACGACCCGGCAGGAAGCCGGTGGTGTCTTCCATGAAGATCAATGGAATATTGTAGATATTACAGAAACGCACGAAACGGGCGATCTTGAGTGCCGAATCACAATCGATCTGGCCGGAAGCGACCGCCGAGTTGTTGGCAACAAAACCGACGACGTTGCCGCCGAGACGGCCAAATGCAGTGACCGCTTCGCGGGCACGATCCGGTTGCATTTCAAAATAATCCCCATGATCACAGATCTGCTGAATGATGATCGACACGTCGAACGGTGTATTGAAACCGGTCGGCGAGTTGAAGGATTTCTTCAGCAGGGTGTTGATCTCCCAGGTTTTACGATCCAGCGGATCGCTGGTCTCCTGGAACGGCGCCATGACAGCGTTGTTGTCCGGAAGATAACTAACCAGGCGAACTGCAGTCCGCAGGGCAGCGACCTCGTCCTTAACCGTCAGGTCAGCAACACCGGTAGCGCCATGAACCTTTGGTCCACCGAGCTCCTCTGGCGTAACATCTTCACCGAGAACCGACTTGACAACGCCCGGCCCGGTCAGACCGAAGAAGGTGTCTTCCTGCTGAATAACAAAGCTACCCTGGCGCGGCAGATAAGAACCGCCGCCGGCGTTGAAACCGAACATACACATGATGGACGGCACCACACCACTCATCTTGCGCAGGGCGGTGAACGCTTCGGCATAACCATCAAGACCACCGACACCAGCCGGGACAAAAGCCCCGGCCGAATCATTCATGCCGATGACCGGCAGTCCCTTTTCAGCCGCCATATTAAACAATTTGGCCAGTTTGCTGCCGTTGGTCGCG
>CBDUUF010000248.1:0-3491 GCA_965370375.1 uncultured Desulfuromonadaceae bacterium | reverse complement strand
GTCACTGAGCGGGCTGGCGGTAAGGGTGCGGTTCGCGAAATCTGCGATCTGATCCTGAAAGAGGCCGGTCTCTGGGATAGCGTGACGGCAAAATATTTCCAGCTTTAATTCCTTCCTATACAAATCTCATGCCAAAACCCCAACATGCATCTTTACACGCTTTTTTCTCAATGTTATAGTGATTCTGCCTATGAGGAAATTATTTTCAGCGCGGTTTTTACTTGCCGGTTTTATTGTCTTATTGCTGGTGTTGCTGGTGCTAACAATAGCTAGCAATATGCAGAGCACTGAAGTTGCAATGGTCAAAGAGTTTCTCCGCTCCGAAGACGACTTGTCAATGAATCAGTTGAATTATACTGAAACACGCGACGGTGTTAGAAAATGGACGGTACAAGCGGAGTCTGCAAGCCATAATTTGCAGCAGGAATCGGCGAAACTTAAAATGTTGACGCTGATAGTTTACAATCCTGCAGCAAGTGATCTGACCGTTACCTCAACATCTGGAGAGCTTGATCTGAAGAGCAGGCAGGTGTTGTTGCGCGGCGATGTGGTTCTTAAAACCACATCTGGCGAGACGGTTTACACCGACGAACTGTTATTTGTCGATAGCGAGAAGCTTGTTAAGACCGAGCATCCGGTTCGTCTTGTCGCCGATGGTTATTCTGTTTCAGGAACGGGGATGCGTTTTGATGTGACCACCCGGAATCTGGTGCTGTTAAATCAGGTAACAGCTATTTATAACAAAGGACTAAGCGACAAATGAAACCATGGCATTACATTGTTGCCGGAGTTCTCATTTCAGGGCTGTTTGTCGTCCAGTCGAGCGCTAATGATCTTGCCGAAAAAATTGATGGCCAGGCTGAGATACGCGTTGTTGCCGATCGTATGGAAGCCGAGACGGCTAACAATAAAGTCATCTTTTCCGGTAATGTCAGAGCCAGTCAAAATGATGTTGTGATATATGCGCATAAGATGACCATTTTTTACCTGCGTGGTGAAAAGGGTAAGGCTAACGACATAGAGCGAGTTGAGATCGAAGGTGATGTTAGAATTATCCAGACGGAACGAATGGCAACTGCTGAAAAAGGCCTGTTTCTGAACCGGGAAAGACAGATAATACTGTCAGGCCAGGCAGAAGTACATCAGGCGGATAATGTGGTTAAGGGTGACGAAATTATTTATTTTCTCGACGAAGAACGGAGTGTGGTTAAAGGTACTGCCGAGTCTCGCGTTAAGGCCGTAATCAAGCCGAAGGGAGAAGGTCGTTGAGTCGCCGGTTAATTGCACGTGGATTAAATAAAAGTTACGGCAAACGGCAGGTCGTGAAGAATGTCGATCTCGATATTGACGCAGGGCAGGTCGTTGGCCTGTTGGGTCCGAATGGCGCAGGCAAGACCACTTCTTTTTACATGGTCGTTGGGTTGGTTCAACCTGACAGTGGTCAGGTCTTTCTTGATGATGCAGAATTGACCGGAATGCCGATGTGTGATCGGGCCAGATCCGGTATTTCTTACCTGCCGCAGGAGGCATCTGTTTTCAGGAAGTTGACGGTCGAAGAGAATTTTCTGGCTATCCTGGAAACGCTTGATCTGAGTAAGTCGAAACGGTTGGAGCGCAAGGACGATCTGCTGGAGCAGTTTCGCTTGACACACGTTGCCAAAACCTATGGATATGCATTATCCGGAGGGGAGAGGCGACGGACGGAAATAGCCAGATCACTTGTGCTCGATCCGGGATTTATCCTCCTTGATGAACCGTTTGCCGGCATTGATCCGATTGCAGTCAATGACATACAAAATATTATTATCAATCTGAAAGAGAAGGGGATCGGTATCCTTGTTTCCGATCATAACGTGCGTGAGACTCTGGGTGTCTGCGATATGGCCTACATCCTTAATGAAGGTGAGATTCTGGAGCACGGCAAACCGGATGTGATCGCCAATAGCGCCAAAGCGCGTGAAATATATCTCGGGGAAAAATTTAAACTCTGGTGAATTAACCCCTGCTTCCGGGTGGTAAAGGTTTTTGGATGGCTCTTGAGCTTCGATTACAACTGAAAATGTCCCAGCAGCTGGTTATGACGCCCCAACTGCAGCAGGCGATCAAGCTTTTACAACTTTCCCGCATGGAGTTGGTAGAGCTGGTGCAACAGGAGCTGGAAGAAAATCCTGTGCTTGAAGAGGGGATTGAGGCAGAGCCGGTTGAAGGGGCCGAGTCAGATGAAGCGGCTATTGCTGAGCCGAGTAAAGATGATGCCCCGGCGGACAATCAGATTGAGGAAGTTAAGGCTGAAGAAGAAGGCCTTGGCGATATTGACTGGCAGACCTATCTCGAAAGCTACAACCTCGGCGGCACGGTCGCCAGCTCTTACGAAGATGACGAAGATCGTCCCTCCTATGAAAACCTGTTGACCAAAAGCCGTACACTGACTGACCATCTGATGTGGCAGATGACCTTGACACGTTTCACCGAGAGCGAACAGAGGCTTGCAGCGGAAATTATCGGTAACATAGATGATGACGGTTATTTGCAAATGTCGGTCGAAGATCTTTCCATTGAAACCGGCATCGAACCTGAGGTTATAGAAGACCTGCTCGGGAAAATTCAGGAGTTTGACCCACCGGGAGTCGGCAGTCGTAATTTGCAGGAGTGTCTGCTGCTTCAGTTGCGGCATCTCGGGATGGACGGGTCTCTCGCTGAACGGATATTGTCCGAACAGATCGATGCGTTAGAGAAAAAAAACTACCAACTGATTGCCAAAAGCCTCGGTACCACGCTCGATGAGGTTTTTGCATCAGCCAAGATTATTTCCGGTCTTGATCCCCGTCCGGGTTCACCCTTCGGCCAGGAGGATGTGCATTACATTGTTCCGGATATATTTGTGCACAGGGTCGGCAGTGAATATATTGTTGTGCTGAATGATGAAGGGCTGCCTAACCTGAAAATCAATTCTTTTTACCGTAGCGCCCTGGCTGGCAACACTGCGGTGGATAAAGAGGCTGGCGATTATATTCAGGATAAAATGCGTGGGGCGGTTTGGCTTATTAAGAGTATTCACCAACGGCAAAGAACCATCTACCGGGTCGCCAAGAGTATTATCAAGTTCCAACGGGAATTTCTCGACCAGGGGATAGAATACTTGAAACCGCTTGTTTTGCGTGATGTGGCAACTGATATCGATATGCACGAATCGACCATCAGTCGAGTGACTACCAATAAATATATGCAGACTCCACGTGGGCTGTTTGAGTTGAAATACTTTTTCAACAGTGGTCTCGGCACTACCGGTGGTGATGTGGTCGCTTCGGAAAGTGTCAAGATGAAGATCAAGGATATCATCGCAGACGAAAATCCTAAGAAACCTTATTCGGATCAGAAAATTGTTGGTTTGCTACATACAGCAGGGATCGATATTGCACGGCGAACCGTTACCAAATATCGGGAAATGCTCGGTGTCGGTTCGTCTACGGAGCGCAAACGTCTTTTTTGAT
>CBDUUF010000247.1:0-3528 GCA_965370375.1 uncultured Desulfuromonadaceae bacterium | reverse complement strand
AATTCTGGTCGGTGGTTACGGTCAACTCCGCCTGGTTACCCATCTAGATATTGCGACCATTGACATCCCGACCATCATCGGTTGTTTTAAATCATTTTTTGACCAAAGAGAAAAATAGATGCTGTTTGAACCGGATGAAGATCAGATCAAACTGGAGCGTAACAAGGCGCGCGAACTGCGCAAGAGCCAGTGGTGGAAGAACCGGATTGGCCGCGGTGAGTGTTATTATTGTCAGGAACAGTTTGCGCCGAAAGAACTAACCCTCGACCACATTGTCCCGGTTTCGCGTGGCGGCAGGACTACCAAAGGGAATTGTGTGCCGTGCTGCAAGGAGTGTAATAACCGGAAGCAGTCGCAGACACCGGTCGAGTGGGCAGAATTTGTACGACGACTCAAGAACGAATAATAGCAAGTAGTAAAGGGACGTTGTTGATATATTGATATTATTTTCATGCAGAATCGGAATTGTGAAATCATTGAAACTTAATCCTTTGATGGTGAGTCGAGCAACTAAACCTAGTCAGAAGATAATAGATAAGAATATAGGTATACGAGAAGTTTGCGAATAAATATCAATATATCAACAACGTCCCCTGCTTTTTAAATCCTGGCGAAGGAGCATGGTCGAGATGACAGTTCTTGTTACAACTCCTCAAAATCCTCAGGACTATCATCCTCATCATCCGTAGTTTCCGGATCATCATCAATAAATTCTTCATCCATAAAAAGAGCCAGAAATTTCTGATTGTCACGAATGCGTCGCGAGACATCATTCTGCAACTCATCCAGTTCCGGGAACCGGCTGGTCGGTGGAGTTTCGGTTGCTTCTTCAGATACAGTTTCGGTTGACGTCGGTTGTGTGTCGTCGAGTGGCTGGTCAGTCATTGTCGTCTCTCCTCTGCATGTTCATTGGTATTCTGCTTGAAGCAGACGCTCTTGACAAGTACCTGATGCTCTTTCATCGGTAAAAACTTCTGTATTTACCTTGTCGTACTGCCAACTCCACCACACTCCGTCGCCAGGGCTATGGCGCACAAGGTGGGAGAGATCTTTGTTTTTTATTTTAAGATTTCTCTCTCCGTTCGAAATGACAATAAATGTCTATCTTACGAACTTTGGAAATTGTAACCGCTTGCCGATAAATCTTGGTGGTGGCATAGTGGCGGCATGAAAAAGCGCTATCTACTTTATTCCGAGCAGCTGAAACAGACCTTCGGTGGCCGGGTCCACAAGATTTCTATCGATGCCGGTTTCGGTTGCCCGAATCGTGACGGCGGGCGCAGTGGCGGCGGTTGTCTTTTCTGTGATCCGGATGGTTCCGGTTCAGTCGGGCTGGAGCGGTCCCTGTCGATATCGGAGCAGATTGAAGCGGGTAAAGAGGTGATGGTACGCAAGTACAAGGCGCAGCAGTTTATTGCTTATTTTCAGCCGTTTTCCAATACTTTTGCTCCGGTGGAAACGCTACGTGAATATTATGATGAAGCGTTGGCAGTGGCAGGGGTGGTCGGATTGGCGGTCGGTACGCGGCCGGATTGTCTGGATGATGCGGTGCTTGATTTGCTGGAAACCTACAGTCGGCAAACCAATTTCTGGCTGGAGATAGGCCTGCAGAGTGTGCACGATACGACGCTCGATTTTCTCCGCCGTGGTCACGACTACTCGACATTTCTGGCGGCGTACGCAGGGGCAAAGCGGCGTGGCATCCGGGTCTGTGTGCATATCATTCTCGGTTTGCCGGGTGAGGACCGGGCGACGATGCTGGCGATTGCCGATGAGATGGCACGGATCAAGGTCGATGGCATCAAGATCCATCTGCTGCATGTGTTGCGTGGCACGGAATTAGGCACTATGTACGAGCGGGGTGAGGTAACGGTGTTGGAACAGAATGAGTACGTTGCGCTGGTAGTCGATTTTATCGAACGGCTGCATCCGCAGACCCTGATCCATCGACTGACCGGCGATGGGCCGCGCAAAATGCTACTGGCGCCGCTCTGGTCTTTGAATAAATGGGAAGTGCTCAACGCCATCGACGCTGAGTTAGAACGCAGACAGACGACTCAGGGGAGTCGTTGTGCAGTGAAATGAAAGATGGTGCAGGTTTTACTGTTGAGCGATTACCTTGTCTGACTCAAGCGGAATCTCGGTCGATCCACTCCAGGAAATCAATAACAAGGAAGCCCATACGATACCAACCAGCAATACAATTAAACGTGTCATAGCGTCGTAAGATATAGAAACAGTGACATTTAATCAAGGGGAAATTTGCCCGTCTGGATACTTGCCTGCCTGTCGCATTTCATGCTATCTTCTGCGCCGATTTAACAACGCTCAGCCGGCCCGCAAAGACCGGCTGTTACTGTCTTTTTCCGGTGGTTTTATGAATCTGTCTTCGCTCAATCCCGAACAGCGTGCTGCTGTTGAACATAAAGATGGACCGTTGCTGATACTGGCCGGTGCCGGCTCGGGCAAGACCCGCGTCATCACCAGCCGGATTGCCCACCTGATGGCACAGGGTGTTGCCCCTGATCAGATTCTGGCGGTCACGTTCACCAATAAAGCTGCCCGTGAGATGCGCGAGCGGGTGACCGAGACGGTCGGGTCGATCACCAATAGCGGCATGGTGATTTCAACCTTTCACTCCCTCGGTATGTTGATTCTGCGCGATTGCATCGACCGAATCGGCTTTAAGAAAAACTTCAGTATTTACGGTGCTGGCGATCAAAGCCGATTGATCCGCGACCTGGTGCGCGATCTTGCGCCGCAAGGTGAAAAGTATGACGCGGATCGCATCCTCTCCCTGATATCCGCCGGCAAGAACCGGCTGGAGACGCCGGAATCGTTTCGCTACAATCCGGGTGATCCGTACGCCGCGATGGCCGCAGAAGTTTACTCGCGGTATCAGAAGCGACTTAAGGCCTTTAACGCCGTAGATTTCGATGACATTCTGCTGTTGACTGAACGGCTGTTGCGCGAGCATGTTGATCTGCGCGATGCTTACCGGGACCGGTTTCGCTACATCATGGTCGATGAGTATCAGGATACCAATATGGCACAGTATAAGATCCTGCGCCTGTTGGCCGATGGCCATCGCAACTTTTGCGTAGTCGGTGATGACGATCAATCAATCTACGCCTGGCGTGGCGCCAATCCGGGAAATATCCTCGATTTTGAAAAAGACTTTCCCGGCACCAAAGTGGTGAAGCTGGAGAGTAATTATCGATCTACCGGTAACATTCTGGCCGCGGCTAACGCCGTGATTAAGAATAATTCTAAGCGCAAAGAGAAGGTGTTGCGCGCCACCGGCGAGGAGGGGTTGCCGATCAGTCTGGTTACCTGCGAAGACGAGGAAGCCGAGGCTTCGCAAATTGTTGAACAGATCCGTGGTGCGGTCTATCGCAAGGAGGCCAGTTACTCTGATTTTGCCGTGCTGTACCGGACGAACCTGCAATCGCGGGCATTTGAAGAACAGTTTCGTTATGAGGACTTGCCCTATGTTCTGATCGGTGGTCAGCAGTTTTTTGACCGCAA
>CBDUUF010000246.1:0-3535 GCA_965370375.1 uncultured Desulfuromonadaceae bacterium | reverse complement strand
AAGGTAAAAGACTTGTTCGATTAAAACACTAATCCTGACCTCGGACTGCGGAGGAAACAGCATGTTGTTGCGGCAACGACAATTCATACAAACTGTTATGTTTGTGCTCCTGGCCTTAACCTTGGCTTTGCCGGCAAATCTATACGCCGAAACAAAAAGCGCCAACACCTTACTCGATGACGCACTCCAGCTCTACACGGCAGGCGACCATGCGGCGGCCTTGCCGCAGCTGCTGTTTCTGCTCGAGTCGGCCGATGAAGAAATGCCGATGATCGAGGCACGGCTGGCGGTTGCCAATATCTATCTGCAAAACAGTCAGAGCGACGCGGCTCTGGCCCAGATCAGCCTGGTTCCGCCGACCCTGCGCAATGATCGAACCCGCCTGCTCGAAGGACAAATCCTGCTGAAAACCGGTCTGTACGACGAAGGTGTCGCGACCCTGAAACGGGTCGATGAACAGAACCTTCCGACGGCCGAGCGCGCAATTCTGCTTACCGATCTGGCACGCGGTAGTGCCGGTCAGGGCGCATTGTTCCCAGCACTCTGGTTTATTCATCGAGCCTTGCCGTTAACAGAAACGCCTGAGCAGGAGTCAGGGGCTTTTGCTCTGGCTATGCAATTGCTGAGCGCGGATGAAACCACACCACAGTTGCCGGAAATCGCCTTCATGTTTGCCGGCACACCGATTGGTGCTGCCACAGCCATTCGTCAGGTCGAGCTTGCTCTCGCGGCCGGTGATGATGACCTGGCTCGTGCGCAAATAGTTCAGATCGATATCGGTATGATACCGGCCGGTTTTCGCAAACCGGCCATTATCCTGTTTACCGAGCTGACCGGGATGGACTGGCTACAGCGCTCGATCGGCGTAGTCCTGCCACTTTCAGGTAAATATGCTGCTTACGGCGAGTTTGTCCGGCGCGGCATGGAGCTGGCGCTGGACGGAGCCGCTAATGCGACCGGCGTGCGCTTTCTGTTTGTTGACGGTGCAGCAGACGCGACAAGAAGCCAGGCCGCGGTAAGCTCTCTGCTACGCAACGAAAAAGTAGTGGCGGTGACCGGCGCAATTACCGGTTCGGCTGCTGTGGCGATTGCCGAACAGGCGCAGAGCGAGCACGTTCCGCTAGTGACCTTGTCGCAACGCGATGGCCTGCCGGAGACCGGAGCTTACGTATTTCGCAACTCCCTGACTGCCCGGCAGCAGGCCGAGACATTGGCCCGCTATGCGATCCTCGATCAGGGCCTGACAAGTTTTGGCGTGCTCTACCCGGAGAACCGCCTCGGCCAGAAGATGGCCGACCTGTTTACCGAAGCAATAGAAAAACTCGAAGGTGAAGTTATTGCGCTACAGAGTTATGCTGACACCGCCAACGATTTCGGTCGCCAGATCAAACTGCTCAGAGGTGAAAATCCATACGCGGTTGAAAAAAACATGACCGACGAGGAGCTGCTGCTCGATCTATTTGTGCCGGATCCGCCACCAGTCGATTTTGAAGCGTTGTTTATTCCCGATTACGCTGATCGGATCGCTGTCATAGCGCCACAACTAACCTACTACGGCATTGAAAATGTGCCGTTGCTCGGCATTAATGGCTGGAACTCACCTGAGCTGTTGAGCACAGTCAGCAAGTTTGTTGAAGGGGCGGTTTTTGTCGACGGTTTCTTCGCTTACAGCCCCTACCCGTTCGTTAAGGAATTCGTTGATCGTTATTTTGAAAAATATGGCGAAGTGCCAACCTTCCTGCAGGCTCAAGGTTATGATGTCGCCGGCATACTCCTCTCGATCCTGGATGACCCGGAGATACGAACCCGCGACGACCTGCGTCTGGCTCTGAGCCAGTTGCCGACTTACCCCGGGGTCACCGGAGCGACAACTTTCAACCTGATCGGTGAAGCGAACAAAGCCCTATATCTGCTCCAGGTGCGCAACGGCAACATTGAACAACTCAGCAGTCTGATTGATGACGAGACAGCTGAGCCAGGTATCATCGACGAGCAATTTTTTAATGATTAGTGAATTATCCAGAAAAACAGGATTGTGTGCGGGGCTGATCTGCCTGTTGAGCGTACTGTTTTGCGCAGCCTGCCAGCCGGTTGAGTTAAGCAGCCCTGAATCAGGACCGGGCAGTGTCAGCGGCACGGTCTTGATGCCTGACGGATCTCCGGCGACCGGGGCGTATGTCTACGCCTATCGCAGTAATAGCAAAGGGCTGCGTGGACCGGCTGATTTTGCGGCCAGCGTAGACGCCGAAGGGCGTTACACCCTCGATGTTATACGGGGTGAGTACCACTTGATTGCCCGCCAACGCCAGGCAGGTGGCGGTTCAGGGCCACCACGCGCCGGTGATGCCTGGGCTGTCTACGCTGATAATCCGATAATAATTAATAGTCCAGATGCCGGAGTAGCCGACTTCCAACTACAGGCCGGAACCGGTCTGCACCAGGTTCGTCAGGGGAGTCTTACTTCAGGCGATACCGGTTTTTCCGGGAGGCTGAACAATGCCGCAGGTGAACCGGTTGAAGGGGCGTTTGTCCTCGCTTACCAGTCAGCTGATTTCCGGCGGATGCCTGACTTCACCTCGTTACCGGCCGGACCTGATGGTCGATTTATTCTTTATGTGCCGGATTCGGGCCGCTATTGCCTCGCCGCCCGCAAACAGACCCGGGGTCAGCCACGTGAAGGTGAGCCGTACGGTACTCTCGGCGCGAACAACGCCAGCTGTCGACAAGTCGAACGTAACCAGGTTCTTGACATCGGCACGATCATTCTCCGCCCGCACCGTCGCTGATAGTCAACTCTTTTCACCGAGTGCCAGCAAGGCGTGCAGTAATTCAATCCTCGGCATAGCAACCCCGGCGGTATGCGCCCGTCTTAATGGTTCAGCATAAATTGATTCCAGCTCCAGCGGTCGACCTTCCAGATGATCGAGCATCATACTCGGTCGATAGTGATCCATGCCGTCAGTGACGATCAACATGCGCGCGATAAAACCCTCCGCCTCGATCGGAGTCATCAGAGGTTGTGCATTGGCGGCAGCAGCGACTTCGGTCATCAACTCAGAAATCTCCCGGCGCAACAGCGGGTCGGACAACAAGGCGGTGACATCCTGACCGGTCAGAGCACAGAGACCGTTGAACGGAATATTCCAGACCAACTTTTCCCAGCGCGCCTTGAGCAAGTCGTCGACCGGCTCACAGGCGAGACCGGCCCGGATAAATGTTTCGGCAACTACCTGACAACGTTCCCCGGCTTCCGGCCTGAATGGGCCAATACGGACGGCGCCTTGGCCAAGGTGGTGTACAGTCCCTGGTTCGCCACGATTGGCGCACAAAAACGCGATCCCACCGAGAATCTGCTCTACAGGAAAGCGTTTGGCCAGATGTTCTTCGTTACCGAGACCATTTTGCAAGGTCAGAATAACGCTATCAGGACCGACCAGCGGTTCAAGCAGAGTGTACACCCGGTCATTATCAAAGGTTTTCAGCCCGACTATAATCAGGTCAACCAGCCCGATATCGGCTGTTGTCCGGTGGCCAT
>CBDUUF010000245.1:0-3547 GCA_965370375.1 uncultured Desulfuromonadaceae bacterium | reverse complement strand
TGATCCGAGATATCAGAGAAGATCCAGATAAAAGATTGACCGTGCTTGTCCTCCCCTTCGCTTTCTACTCCGAAACCTTCGAATTTACCGTCGGCGTTGGCGGCGGCGCTACCGGATTTCAGGAAGGCCAGATGGGTCTTTATGCTGCCGGACTCTATTCCACCAATGGTACAACCGCTTACTATTTCACCGGAAATGACATCCGTATCCCCTACACGCGTCGGCTGTTTCTCGATCCCTATTTATCCTACGGCTGGTTTGCTCAGCAGCGGGTTTACTTTGGCGGTAACCCGGCTTTCCCGAATGAACAGGCCGGCGCCAACGACTCGAGTGCTGATAATTACATAACCGAACCGGGCAACGACAACGAAATAGAACTCAGATTTAAATATATATTGCCGATTGGTCATGGGCGTGATTCAGCCGTACAGTCTTACATTCTTGATCAGGGGCTGCTCCTGGAGGGTGCTTCCGGAGGCGGCGGCTGGAGTCCGTTGACCAGTGGTGTCACCTATCTGCAATTCAAACCGTTCTATAAATACCGCACCTTTGAGTTCGCTGACGAACTGCTGAGGGGGAGCACCAGCGGCATGGAGTTCGGTCTGCATTATGATAACCGCGATTTTCCGGTGAATCCGACAGCGGGTAGCAAGATGCATCTGACCTATACCAGTGATTTCGGCCGACTTAACGGCTGGACGGTGCTGAAGGGAAAAATCAGCAAGTATGTCTCTTTGGGCAAATCAGACAACTTCCGCCAGAGGGTAATTGCGCTCGATTTGTGGGTGGCCGATAATATTAACCGCAAAACAACAGTGACACCCGCTGGCGTTGAGTATGAGAATCGTGCCATTCCGGCTCACGGTGCATCGCTCGGTGGTCTGTATCGAATGCGCGCCTACCCGCAATATCGTTTTCATGACAAGGTTGCCATCTACTACGGCGCGGAATACCGGGTCATGCCCAAATGGCGACCGTTGAAAGATGTCTCCTGGCTGCAATTTCTGGATGTTGACTGGTGGCAGGTTGTCGGGATAGCGGAACTCGGCCGGGTCGATACCGGATGGTCTGCCAGCACTTTTTACCAGGATCTACACTGGAGCGTCGGTGGCGGATTGCGGATTATGTCCCGTAAGGTGGTCGTCCGCCTCGATGCCGCTTTTTCGGCGGAAGGCGGGACGATGTGGGCTATGGTCGGGCAGGCTTTTTAAGTCGAAACTGTTTCACCGGCCGCAACTGCCTGTGCTGTTGCGATATGATATATTTAAGGACAAACTGCAGCTAAAACCTACCTGCACTGAAAAGCGAGGTGTACCATGAAAAAAATAATTATCGGCGCGATTCTGATCCTGTTTGTCACCATCGGCTTCGGGGTCTACTACGTATTGTCCAATCTTGACGATATTGTCAAGGCGGCGATTGAAACCTACGGTTCAGAGGCGACGCAGACGGCGGTGCGGGTGGAGAGCGTTAAGCTCGGCCTGCAGGATGGCTCCGGAGCGATCTACGGGTTGACGGTCGGCAACCCAAAAGGGTATGCCGCGCCGCAGGTGTTTTCCCTCGGTGAGATTTCAACTCAGATCGATCTTACATCCCTCACCGAAGAAGTAATTGTCATTGAGCACATCACCGTAAAGGCACCGGAGGTATTTTACGAACTGAACAGCGCGGGCAAGTCCAACCTGGATGAGCTTAAGCAGAATATTTCATCTGGTGCATCGGGTTCGTCCACCTCTGCAGCCAACCAGAGCAGCGGGTCGGAGCCAAAGTTGATTATTCGTAAGTTCTTGTTTGCTGAAGGGAACATCCACGCCAGGGTGGTGCCGCTGAATAAGGATTATGAGTTGAAGCTGCCGAAGATCGAGCTGCGCAATCTCGGCGGTGAAAACGGTGCCACCCCAACCCAGATCGCTGATCAGGTACTTAAGGTGTTGACCAATCGGGCGCTGGCGGAAATCCAGAAACAGGGGATTGACCAGTACAAGAAGCGACTTGAAGGTGAGGTCGATAAGCGGCTGGAAGCCGAACAACAGAAGCTGAATAAGAAGGTCGGCGACCAGATTGGCAACGAAGTTGGCGATAAGTTGAAAGGTGTTCTTGGTTACTGATGGTAGCGCATGGCAAAAAGCCACAGAAACAGATCTCTCCCTTTAGTCGAGATGACAGGGTGGTCTGGTGGCCAACTAATATTAAATCAAAGGCCGGGGGGATTAACCATCCGGCCTTTGATTTCTTCAACATCCTTTAGCGTAATCAGTGATCCTGGAAGCCGAGGACAACCAGAATGCAGGTGCCGTCAGCAAATACGTTCAGGCCATTTTTCAACCCATTGTCAATTGCAGCCGCGCTCTCGGCGCCCGGCTGCATCCAGATATTTTCAATCCCCTTGGCGATCGCCGCTTCAACCACCTGCTCGGTGATCTTGGGTGGCGTGATCACCGAGATGCTCTTGACGTTGTCCGGAAGGTCACTGACCGAGCCAACACAACTCAACCCTTCAATCATCTCTGCCCGGGGGTTAACCGGGATGACGCTGCGATTGTCTTGCTGGTAGACTCGAACTACTTTATTGCCATATTTATCGCGGTTGGTCGAAGCTCCGACCACACCGAAGCTTTCTGCACTCAGGAACTTTTCAATTCGCTCATCAATAGTCATTCGTTTCTCCGTAGACGCAGCATGCGCCAAAAAATGTTAGTCACTGTTCGTTGAATAACGCTCATCACCGTGTCATCTCGACTTGAAAAGGTCAACCTGAATGCGACCGGCCTTGCGGTTGCACGGCTACACGGTAAAATGGAAGAGTCCGGGACAACAGGCACGGGCTTTGCACATTTCAGTCTGTCTGACCGCAAGCGGCTGTATTTGACCGGATTGCTCACTTTTAATGTTACCGGAAATAAGCCGCTTGCCAAGTAAAGTGGAGTACGTTATGAACCCATCTGTCAATGCACTGATCCAGCAAGGGATCAAGGCCCTTGAACAAGGGAACTCACTGGTTGCCCTGATGCATTTTGAAACGGCGGCCAAAAACGATTCATCACCGCTGCTTACAGCTTATCAAGGGTACTGTCTCGCTCTGGAGCGGCATGAATACCGTAAAGGTCTGGCGCTTTGTATGCGGGCGACCGAACAGGACCCGACCAATTGTGAACTCTGGTTGATCTTTGGCCGCACCTGCCTGTTGGCCGGCGAGAAGACGGCTGCGATCAAGGCCTTTCGTCGGGGTTTGAAGGTTGGCCGGAACCCGGCTATTGCAACTGAACTGAAGCGCCTTGGCCAGCGCAAGTCGCCGGTGATCATGACGCTCGAGCGTGAGCATCCTGTCAACCGGCATCTCGGACGTTGTTTCAACTGGTTCGGACTGCGTTAATAAACCGACGACTATTTGCTGGTCGGTCAAAGCTCAAAATGGAGGGTAAAAATAGCTAAGGCCGGGACAAATGTCCCGGCCTTAGCTATTGGGCTTAATTAGGAGGCTGTTGATGAGATGGTCTCGTAAAAAAGAACCAGATGGCTAAGCAAAAATTTCGCACCACAAGGCGTA